>JBPOHG010000028.1:0-10680 GCA_052035835.1 Bacteroidota bacterium
GTATACTACTGACAACTTACCTGTGCACAACACCGGATCAATTTTCTTTTACTGTTAATAACCCCTGTTATGAAAAAAATTGTTTGCCTCGCAGCAATGATGCTGTGTTATGCGCTCATGTATGCCCAGTCTGTACAAGTTTCATTAACCACCAGTTCTACACTTCCCGGATGGCAGCCCAACGATCCATTGCCTACCTGTGCCGGTACCAATCTGCTCCGGGTGGCAGTCGTTAACAATTCGGGATCTTCAACAGGTGCTTTTACACTGGCCCTGGTACCTAATCAACTGCTCACGTTTGGCATAGGTACTGTGAGTTGCGGCAGTGTTCAAATCGCAACCGACACTGTGAAATATACTTTCACAAACATAGTAAGTGGGGATTCCTGTGTGGCCACACTGGAAATGTTCATACCATGCACCGTTACCGGCCCGCTTAGCATTGCTAAATCAATATTGCCCGGCAGCCCGGTAACGATTAGCAATAATGCTGCAAGCCCTATCTCGTACAAACAGCCCAAGATGTTGGTTGATTCATTCAGGAGCGCAGCTGGGGTACTGCTTGGCGCTAATACTGTGCAGCCATTGATACTTACTCCCGAAACAAACCGAAGTTTTGTATTGATGGTAAGTGACGGAAGGGTAGACGAGTTTGATTTCAATTATATACCCGAACATGAAATTGAATGGGACAGGTTTGAGGTGCAGGCTTTCACTGGTGGGTCTCCAGTGGGTTCGCCGGTCGTTTATGATAGTACAAACCCGGTTCCTCATTTTAATGGTTCGCTTATTAATAGCTTCTTCGGTAGGCCTTATATGATAATTGGCGACCGGTTAAAATTCACAGAATATTTTCGCATCGATACCTGCTCTCAGTTAACCGATAAAACCAAGTATACGGTAACATGGTATTGCCCCAATCAAACTCCCAATGATTGCAATGCCAGAACGGAAGAGCGTAGAATTGACGTCAATGAATCTGAAGGGTATCCCAGGCTTATCTGGCAACCATTGTCGGCACCATTCCAGGTGTGTGGTGATACGACGGCGCCCAACAGTTCTACTGATATCACGTACCGTATCACGAACTTCCTTTCAAGTGGAACTGATGTAACAGGATCAGGTATCAGCTCTGTTCATATCATGCGTTTCCCAATAGATACTTCCTGGTTTACTTACCAGCAAATCAGGCTAATCAGTGACCAGAACGAAGTCGTTACCACATGGCCTGCTGGTTTCCTGAGTTTCAGTAACGGGGATTGTATATTGAATTTTGATACGCTCAGCTCCCCGCTGTTTCAAAATAATTCTCCGGTAGTAGATACATTCCTAAAGGATAATATTTTCAACGAATTGATCACGGGAAGGTATTTCGAATTACAATTTGTAAATACGGCTTTTCATTGTAAAGGGAACAGTGGAACAAAAACTTTGTTCAACGATTGTAAAAACAGCAGTGAAACACCCATGTTCTTTGCGCAGTCTTACTATGATGGATTTATTTCTTACTCAAAAATGTGTACAGATTCATTAAGCTATGCGCTGAATATGAATACCATCAACTACAGGCATTATACCGAGACCCTGCTCGAAACGGATAAAACCGACCTGGAGACCCAGGAAACAGCCACATTGGATTATCATTTTGCAATTCAAACCAATCCATTCGCATCAACAGCCAACATCATAGTATGTGATTCGGTACGTTACTTCCCCAGTATTGAAGTGTCGCCAAAATACACATTGGATTCTGTTCATTATTTTCAGCATCCAAACGACACCGTTAGTACAGCTATCATCCCGTTGTTTACAGGGATGACCAGCACCGGGGATTCTATTTTCAGGCTGCAGGCAGATAGCATGTCGGTGAGTTTTTCGGGCCGGTTGCTCGCTTATGTAAGGCTGAGCAATTGTCCGTATGCAACGGGCGGGCTAGACACCATTCGCATCCGCCATTATGCTGTGTGTGATTCCTGTTATGATTGTGCTTTCACGCTTAAATGCAATGAAGTGGCTTTGTACCGGCATTGCCAGGGGCCTTGCGATGGCCCTGCTGCAAATACATCCAGTTTCACCTTCAACCGTGCATCACTGGGCTGGCAGGATTCTGTAATGAATCAGCTTGTTGATACATCGCTTACAAATATCAGTTACAACAGGTCATATCCCTGCGATTCAATCATCGTACAAGCGGAAGGGTCAGTTGCGCAAACAAATTATGTTGTTGATAGTATTTACTTCAGGATCAATTATAATAATAGCGTGAATAATAAGCTCTTTGAATTTGTGTCGGGCTACTACCTTGTGTATGATAGTGTTACCAACCAAACAACCAATGTAACTATAAATACCTCCGATTTAGTGGGCAACTGGAATTCCAATTGTACGAGTTGCCAATTGAAATTTAATTTCCCGCCGGGTATTAACCAGGATAGTTTGTTATTGCACAAGGGTTCGGTAAAACTATTTGCCGTTTTGAAAGTGCGGAATGATATTTTACAACCGGTTGGCAGTTCCTATAACCACAACCTTCAACAAATACGCGGCCAGTTTATTTCGGTATACAATGGAAATACTGTACAGGAAAGTTGCGATAGCTGGGGCGACAATATGCTTGTGATGAATGTGAATACTATTTGGAATGAACGCATGACAGCAGCAGGGCAGGCTGCAGTCCTGAAAGACCAAAACTGGGCAACAGAAGCGTTGAACTATCCATCCTATCATACATTGTGCGAACGGCGGTTTACAATTACCACACAGGTAGTGGGAGGGTTTAACTTTTTTGATGATTTCCCCAATGAATTCAGGCCTATCACGCTTTGGCCCGATGTTACCAAGGGAGACACCCTTTCATTTGCCCTACCATCCAATTTGTCTTTCGGGGCTGCCAATTTCAGGGCAAACACTTATCATACCAACTGGTGGCCGGTAAATACCATCAATAACGGAAACGTTTTGAAATTTACCGGTATCAATAATGGGGGATGGCCCGTGATTGATCACGATGGAACCCACCAGGTTACCTTCTGGTTGACAGGGCAGTTAAATAATGTTTGTCCACCAAATTTTTACCAGGCCGATACTGTGGTTACACCCGACTCTGCTATTGTTCATTTTCCACACAGCAGGAGGGCATACGCGAAAGAGGCGCCTTGTGCTGCAAAAGACACAGCCCATTACCGGAGTGTTTATTCCACTGTAAAATATTCGCTTGAAATGAAAACGCAGGTAGATACATTTAAAGTGTATTCGATGAACGATTCACTTAGCAATATTACCATGCAGTTTTATGACAGCACCGGTTCCTTCAATCCAAGGATCCCCAATGCGTGGATATACCCTTTATCGAATCCCTATTGTACGGTAACCGGAATAATGCGGGGCAATAACCTGTTAACACAGTCTAATGGCTTCTTCCAGGTGGGCACTTTAGATAATAAAGTTTTAAACAATATCCAGGTGAATATCAGTATACAGTCCTGTGTACCTGATGTACCTTTTGTATTACAACTGGTATATGGATACAACTGTGGCGGATACCCTACATCAATAACCAACGCTGGTTCGTGCAGGAGGGATACTATTAATTTACTGATCCTTCCAAAAAAATCGGGCATGTCACTTGGATTGTCGGCACCGGTTAACAATACGGTTGCAGTTTGTGACACCATCACATATACGGCTACACTTACCAGTAATGACCTTGCAGATGCCGAACAGCCTTCTCTTGTTGTTACTCCTCCGGCCGGGTTAAGTATGGTGGCTGCAACCTGTACCACAAACAGTGCTGCATACCCGGGCGGAAATCTGGTGATTGCACCTGGAGCCACATCCGATACGCTTTACCTTAACAACCAGGTATACTATGGAAATGGAATGCCGGGTGGAGGGCATGTTGCTACCATAACGATGCATTTTGTGCCGCTTTGCACAGCAGTTACCGGCAGTTATGGTATCAATTTCAATGCATCAGCTTTGAATATTTGTAGTAGTTCTATTCTTGTGCAGAATGACAGCCTTACCAGTACGGTAAACATTCAAAACAACCTGCTTCCTTTACAAGCGGATGTTTTTGCCACGCATTCGTTCACAGGTTGTGATAGTCCGCTTGTTGTAACCATTCATGCAGATAATATACAGTACAATGGATCAGCTGTTATCCAGGGAACAGTAGCCTTGCCGCCAGGGTTTGTATTAACCGGCGCTTCCATACCGGTAACAGGTACCAATCCTGTTTCATGGTCGCAACAACCGGTAACGGGAAGTTCATTTAGCGCTGTACTTCAATATACAATACCCGCCGGTTTTTGCGGATTGATCCCGGTGCAATCAACTATACTGCTAAACGATTCTTTGCATTGTTCCGGAAACGTGAATTGTTTAGACTCCTTATTGATCATTCGAACCGACTCACTGAACGTTTGTTGTGATACCTGTAACCTCGATATCAGTGCTACTGTAACCCATGTTACATGTGAATATCCACCCAATGGAGCCATCACGCTGGTTGTTAACAATGGCAATGCACCCTATACTTATGCTTGGGCTGGCGGACAAACAACAGCAACGATTGCTAATTTAATGCCGGGTATTTATTCATGTGTAGTTACCGATTCATTGGGTTGTACCGATAGCATTACAGTAACCGTGCAGGATTATGACAGCCTGCAGGTATCCATCACACCACAGGATACCCTGGTGTGCATCAATACACCTGTAACTTTAACTGCTACCGGTTGTTCGGGTTGTACTTACTACTGGTACCCGGGTGGAGAAACAACGCAGTCGATAGTAGTTACACCATCGTATAATACTCAATACTATGTTGAAATTTTCACAGCAGGTGGTTGTGTTTACAAATTGGAAGCAACCGTGAAAGTGCAGGAATGTGAGTCAAATACGAATTGCATGTATGTATATAACCAGGAGTACAAAGACGAAGGGAAAGATATCGAACGTACCAGTGATGATGGTTATGTGCTGGTAGGTTCTATGTACCGGGGCGATGGCGATCTGGATGCATACATGGTGAAATATGACCAGGATTTAAACATGCAATTTGCAAAAAGGATCGGCGAAGGCACCCAATTAACCGAATGGCGCAATGAGAAAGCAAATGCAGTGATCCAGGATGGCAATTACTTTTATTTTACCGGGGAAGTTAAAATCAGCAGTACCAATACAGATGTGTATGTTGTAAAAACAGATTTGAATGGAAATATCATTTGGGCCAACCGGTATGGCGATAAAAAAGAAGAAGTTGGTACGGGAATACATATGCTTCCCTGTGGCTCACAATGTGGTGGTGGGGAACTCATCGTTACTGGTTATTCTAATGATCGCAATGGCGGTCAGGCATTTAATTATATGGCGATGAAGATCAATGCGTCTAATGGGGCACTCATTAAGATCAGGACCTATGGCGTAGAGAAAACGTACTATGGAAAAAGCCATGCGTCGGTGCTGTTAAACGATCGTCGCCATATTGTGATGACCGGTGAGTGTGCAAGGGAAATGAATGTACAGGACCGTTATATACTCTGCCTCAAAATCAATGACGACCTTACGGTAACACAGAGCAATATTATTGAGAATGAGTATGCGGATAATATTGGTTATAATATTATTCAGAAAGGTAAAACACTGTATGTTACCGGCACAACCAATGCCTTTGGCGACAGGACCTATGATATCTACCTGTTAGCCTTAGACGAAAATACGCTTACAGTTCAAAACAGCCGTGTATATGGTTACCGGGAAACAGATGAAATGGGTTACGGATTGAGGTTATCTGCAGATGAAGAACTATCCGTCACTGCCGTTACACAATCTGAACCCAATGCCATTCCGTCGGATGCATTGATATTAAAGCTGGATGCAGGCACACTGGATGCCCTATGGAAAAACAGGATAACCCATGAGTACAACCAGGCCTTGTATAGTATTACGGCTTCAGCTTCTGCAGGATATGCTGTAGCGGGAATCTGGGGATTGAGCGATACCGACGAAGAGATATTTGTTTCTCTGCTAGATAGCACCGGAAGAGGTTGTTGTTATGAACCAATTGAATTAGATGACCATACAGGTTATAAAGACTGGAGGCCAAGGATTACTGAAATTAAACCGGTGTTTTCTATCAAACAAGACATAGAACGTAAAGATTATTATGATTACAAAATGATCTGTGGGGAAATTGGGGGCCATACATATCTAAGACCCGGCCATCAGCATCAATTAGCAACATTGAATGCGGTAGCTTTATATCCTAACCCAGCCAATCAACAATTTACCGTTACAACCGGAAAAATCTATGAAGACGTAAATATCAGGGTGATCGACCTGCAGGGAAGGGTGATGTTACAACGGCGTTTTATAAATAACCGGGCCCAAAAGTTTGATATCAGTGCAGCCGCATTACAGGAAGGTATGTATATCGTGGAAATGAATACTACTGGGGGTAAATGGGTAGGAAAACTGCTTATTGGCAGATAAGCCGATATATGCCTTTAAAAAATGAAGCCGGAATTTTGCAATATTTGCTATTCCGGCTTCTTTTATGTCTTTTGATTGGATGGCCGCATTGCAATTTTTTCTGATCCTCGTCAGGGTGCTTGGTAAAATCAGAAAATCAGGTTATCTTTTTTCATAAATAGTATGTCATGACTACGGCCGCTGTTATTGATGAAACGCAGATACAGGAATGGATTGCTTCAAGGCTCGAACCAGACACCATCCGGCAAATGCTGCAAGAACGAGGTTTGGATGCAGAAAGCATCCGGGCATATATCCGTGCATTTCGAAAAGTGAAAAATGCAAAAAGGCAAACCAATGGGTTTATATGTATGGCTGTTGGTGCATTCCTGGGTTTTGTGAGTTGTGTATTATCGCTTACGAACCCCATACCAGCATTGTACAATGTTATTTTGTACGGGCTCACTTCTGTTTCAATCCTTATTATCATGCTGGGATTGTACTTTGTGTTTGAGTAGGAGGGGTAGGTTGAGGGTGTATGATATATGTTTAAAGGTTTGAGGGTTTAAGGGTTTAGATTTTTGCTTATACATTCAGCTTCGCTTAGCATTTCATTGTTTTATGGCTTCATTCGCCGCAAAATCCCTTCATTTACCGCAACAATTCCCAGGTTCGCTGAAGGGTATTTACATTTGATCATACCGCTTAAAAATCCAATCATCCGATCGGTTCCCTGATGAATATTGCTCACCTGATCAATTGCCAGCAAACCTTATTTATTTGTATAGTATTTGCGTATCAGCAGGTATACCCTCTGCCGGGTATTGCATGTTCTTTGAATAACCTGTATATTCAGGGAAATATATGCGTATGAGAATATGGTTATTCATGTTGCTGAACATAGGCAGCATCCAGCTTTTTGGCCAGGACATTACAATCAATCCTGCGTTGCAAAAGAAATACCTTCCAGCTGTTATCAAAAACACTTTTATTGGAATGAGTTCCGACTCCCTCCAAAAAGCACGCAGTAAATACAATCCTGCACTGCTGGAGAGTTATGTAGAATTGCACAACAAAAAGGGGATTGTAGATATCACTTACCAGGTATTAAATGACGGAACATTGTATGAATGCATCATCGAATACAAAGACGTTGCCATGGCTGAGTCAGTAGCAAAGAAACTCTATGGGAAACCCAACAATGCCAGTGAATCATTTCCGCTGGAATGGAAATTCCCATTGGCCGATGGACTGGTATTAAAATGCTGGGTTTACAAAAACAGGGTATGCATTGCCGATATGCGTCAATTTAAATAAAAAAAAGCGGTGTTAAAGGCACCGCTTCTTTTTCAATCGCTATTCTTTTAGAACCTGGTACCCACACCGATTCCAAAAATAAACGGATCCACATCTACTTTTTTCAAAACTGTCTCGGGATTTCCTTTAACAGTTACGTCTGTTTTAAGGAATATTTTTTTAATATCAACATTCAGGAACCATTTTTTGCTTAGGTCATAGTCGAAACCCAATTGGGTGGAGAACCCAACATTGCTCTTGTATTTTAAAGAGGCGGCATCGTCTTTTACACCATAAAAAATGGTATAATTAATTCCGGCTCCGATATAAGGATCAAATTTACCGCTGGCAAAATGGTATTGTAAATTGAGGGTGGGTGGAAGCAGCCAAACTTTACCTAGTGTTGTGCTGGCACTGCTACCTTTTACTTTTACCGTATGGCGGGTTGTTCCGAGGATCAATTCTGCAGCCAGGTGCTTACTGAAATGGTAGGTGAAATCTACTTCCGGCACAACTGAAGTTGAAATTTTAATGTCAGACCCAGCCAGGTCATAGCTGGAAGAGGGAGGAACAGCCGCAATAGCACGCAGCCTGATTTTCCATTTTTGGTTGCTAATTTGATTGGTTTTTTCCTGTGCAACAGTAACCAGGCCGGCTAAGATGGCGAGCGTGGCAAAAAGCATCTTTTTCATTTCATTTAGTTTTTGTGAGGCAAAATTATCTGCGCTTCACTGCCTATTTCCTGATTTGAGTCATGCTTTTTTATGACAGGCAGGCTCATTAGCATTTTTATGCTTGCCTACCTTTGAATTTTTTCTTTTAGGCTATGCCTAACGGTGTGTACAAACGAAAAAAGCATGGGTATCCATGCTTTCATTATTCATTAATATGAGTTGAAAATTGCTAAAACTTACCGGCAAAACTTCCATTGCTGAGATTGAAAGTAGCTGAACCACCTACTTCTTTTACAGTTCCGGAAAAAGTGCCTTCAATTTCTGAAGCGGTAAGTTTTGTGATGGTAAGTGTACCGCTTTCTGTGCTGTAGGAAGCATTCGGCGTAGAACCGTTGGTGCTTGATAAAGTAATGGTAGGAAGAATCGTAGCGCCATTAGGAATCGAGAGGTCGCCTATTAAATTACCTGAAGCGGTGCTGGCATCTGCCGGCACAATAATCAGGAATTGTGCAGTACGGGTATTGGTACCCGAAACCTCTGTGGCAGACAAACTGATATTCCTGAGTGAAGCACTCGCAGTGGTTACCGCGAGGCAGGTAGCCGTATTGCTTTGAGAGAAGGATGTGCTACCGGCGAAGGATGTACTGCTGTTAAACGCAACAGAAGACTTACCTGCATCAAGATTTGCTGAGCCGCCGCCCCTGGCTGCATCATCTTTTTTACATGAACTAAAAGCAAGGCCAAGGCAAATGATGGCAGCCATGGGTAGGGAAAACAGATTTTTCATTTTGTACAATTTTGGTTTAAAAAATATGAACAAAATTATTCTTCTGTTATTGGTATGGAATACCCGCTGATGGGTATTTATAAATCTGGAAATCAGTAAAGTTCGTATATATCGCATGCTGCCCTGAACGTATTGCAATGAGCTTCCGTTATGATACGAACATCCGGTGAATAACCACCACCCATTGCCACCGTACATGGTATCTTGTTTTTCCTGAGTGTATTAAAAACAAATCTATCCCTTTGTAAACAACCTTCCATACTCATTGTAAGCTTGCCGAATTTATCTGTTGCCAAAACGTCTACACCACACAGGTAGAACGCCACATCAGGTTGAAACGATTCGATTATCCCGGGTAGTTTGCTGTACAGGATGGAGAGATATGTTTCATCATTGGTTCCATCCGGCAAACCAATATCAAGGTCGCTTTTTTATTTTCTGAAAGGATAATTATGGGCACCATGCATACTAAAAGTAAATACCCGTGGTTCGCTTTCAAAAATTTTTGCAGTGCCATTTCCCTGATGAACATCCAGGTCAATAATAAGGATACGATTAGCCCATTGATGATGGAGTAGATAATTCGCCGCAACTGCAAAGTCGTTGAGTAAGCAAAACCCTTCGCCATGGCTTGTAAAAGCATGATGCGTTCCGCCAGCCACATTTAAAGCCACGCCGGTTTCAAATGCCATGATAGAACAATCAATGGTGCCCTGGGTAATGACCAGTTCCCTTTCTGTAAGTTTAGGCGATTGCGGGAACCCTATCAGCCTTTGCTCCCGGTCGCTTAATTGCTGTAAAAGTAATTTTTGCAGGTATTCGTTGCTGTGGGTGAGTAAGACTGTAGATGCTAAACATGTATCCGGGTGAAACAGGTTGGCTTCCGAAATGGTGCCTTCATAGAGCAATTGTGCCGGGATCAACTCATACTTCAGCATGGGAAACCGGTGCCCTTCAGGCAAAGGGTGTGCATATATAGGGGCATAAGCAACAGGAAGCCGGGTAGCCATGTTAGCAAAGATGCGGAGATTTTGCGGTTGATACTAAGTCCGTTTACCATCAAGCCATCTTATTATTTTATAATTTTGTTACATAACTAAAAAGTATGATGCTCTATTCTGACCCTTTTATTTCCATGGCAGAAAAACAGGATGCGGGAAATATCGCCCAACTTTTAAATAGTGCTTACCGTGGGGAAGGCTCCAAAAAAGGATGGACAACCGAAGCCCATCTCATCACGGGAGAAGTACGTTCAACCCCATTGCTGGTTGAACAAACAATCAATACCCCCGGCAGTGTGATATTGAAATTTGTAAACGAAGAGGGCCAGTTGCTTGGTTGCATCAACCTGCATGAAAAGCCTGCCGGTTTATACCTGGGGATGTTTAGCGTTTTACCTAATAACCAGGGGGCAGGAATCGGCAAAAAATTGTTGTTTGCAGCCGAGTC
>JBPOHG010000033.1:0-11242 GCA_052035835.1 Bacteroidota bacterium
AATATTATATGATAGGAATAAAAAAGCCGCTTCAAAAGAGCGGCATTTTTTTCGAAAGTCGTGGGCCCACCTGGGCTCGAATCAGGGACCCTCCCGACTGATAGTCGGGATGCTCTAAGTGGCCAAAGAAAGGAATAATATTATACGAAAGGAATAAAAAAGCCGCTTCAAAAGAGCGGCATTTTTTTCGAAAGTCGTGGGCCCACCTGGGCTCGAAGCATGGACCCTCCCGACTGATAGTCGGGATGCTCTAAGTGGCCGAAGAAAGGAATAATATTATATGATAGGAATAAAAAAGCCGCTTCAAAAGAGCGGCATTTTTTTCGAAAGTCGTGGGCCCACCTGGGCTCGAACCAGGGACCCTCTGATTATGAGTCAGATGCTCTAACCGGCTGAGCTATAGGCCCTTTCTTTTGCAAGAAAACGTATGATCTATCCTGCTCCGGTTTGCAGGCTTTGAAATTAGCTATGAATCTACCTGTTAGGGGCTTACATACAAGCTTTCAACAGGGGAGCAAAAGTACATAAAATCGCTAAGCTGCGAACAATAATTTCAAATTCATATCCAGAAAATACCAATTATTGTATGCCTCTTAATTTCCTTTCAAACCACCCGGCTGGCTTATGGCATGACAAAAATCATCCGGGTGCTTGTTTACATTTCGTTAACAAAGACTAACTTCGAAAACGATTGCGACATGGAAAATGAGCAAATAAAATACCTGCTTAAAGCGATTGCCCTTCAACGTGATACCAAAGCGTACAAGGAGTTGTTCTATGGCCTCAATGAGGAGTTGCACCGGTTTGCGTATTCAATCCTGAAATCGAAAGAGGATGCAGAGGAAGTGGTGACCGACTGTTTTATTGCGATCTGGCAAAAGAAAGAAAGCCTGCCTGAAATAGAAAATCCCAAGCTGTATTTTTTTGTTTCTATAAAGAACCGCTCCATCAACCGCCTGGCCAGCCGTAAAAAGCACAACAGCAGTTTCAACGAAGAATACCTGGTTCATTTTAAAAGCCCCTTTTTTAATCCGGGCGAATTATTGTTATCACAGGAAGCGGTGTCGAAAATCCTGGATGCCATCAATGAGTTGCCCCCGAAATGCAAACTTATTTTCAGGCTCATTAAAGAAGACGGACTTAGATATGCCGACGTGGCATCCTTACTTAATATATCTGTAAAAACAGTAGAAGCTCAAATGGCCATTGCGGTAAAGCGCATCTGCCAAAGCCATAACTTCAAATCCCATTTTCCGGAATTGCATACCTTACTTCAGGGGAAAAAATAATTTTTTAAGATTTTTTTAAGGGTTTTTCAGGTTTTGACTGTCCATGATAAGTTAACAAAGCTTGTCCATGGGTTCTGAAAATTTTTATTTACTGGCAGCAAAACTGCTGAGCAAAGAAGCTTCTGTTTCGGAAGAAGCTGAATTGCAACGACTTATGGGTGAGAATCCAGATTTGCAAGCAGCATTCCACAACCTGGAAGAACTTTGGCAATCCTCCTCGCAACTCAAACATAACCAGTCGGTTACAGAAGAAGCCTACCTTATTCATCTTGCCCATCTAAAAGACAGCGTAAACGATTTTGAAGATATTAAGGAGGAGTTTACCTGCGATCAATCTGAAGATTTTCAACTTTATCCAGTTCCCAGAAAATGGTACCAGCGTTGGCAGCCATATGCTGCAGCAATACTGATCTTGGGTGCATGCTTTTTTTCCTTTCAATATTTCAATAAAGGCAATGCCCAACTTCTGGCCGATAATCAGCTGCATATCAATGAAATAAATGTGAACCCCGGAGCCCGTTCTAAATTAACGCTGCCCGATGGGTCGCAGGTATGGGTAAATTCTGACAGCAAGCTTTCCTATGATGAGAGTTTTAAAGGGCCATTGCGGGAGGTATTTCTAGAAGGGGAAGCTTATTTTGATGTGGTAAAAGATCCGGCCCATCCCTTTATCGTTCATACTTCGGGCATCGATATTAAAGTATTAGGAACGGCCTTCAACGTAAAAGCTTACAGTGCTGAGCCTACCATAGAAGCAACCCTGGTACACGGTATGATTGAAGTTACCAAAACAAACCAGCCCGATGCTTCCAAAGTTATTCTGAAGCGCCACGAGAAACTCATTTTTGATAAATATGCTGTAGAGCAAAATGATAAAGTAGTATCATCCAATAAAACCCCGGCAGCATCTATTCTTAATAAAGTGACCAAGCCTGCCATTACCATCGCCCAGTTGCCAAAAGCATTGCCCGACTCAGCATTCATTGAAACTGCATGGGTTTACAACCGCCTCAGTTTTGAAGATGAAAAATTTGAAGACCTGGCAATACGTATGGAGCGTTGGTTCAATGTAGAGATCAATATCCGGCACGAAAAATTGCAATCCTATAAATTAACGGGCTCTTTCGAAAATGAAACCATTGAAGAAGCTTTGAAAGAGCTTCAGTACCTGGTGCCATTCAAGTATAAGATGAATGGGAAAGAGATTACAATTATGAGATAAAGAGATCAACAGCATTGCTGAAGAAATAATAAAAAAGGGAAATGTTGTAGCATTTCCCATTAAAAAAGCTAAAAAAACAGAAACTGTAAGCGTTGGAAATTAATTAACTTATGGGTCCTGTATTTCTTAACATCAAAACCAAAATTATGCAAAAAAGTGCACTTGGCGGAGCCAATCGCTGGCCCCAGGCGCTTCTAAAAACGCTGCTTATTATGAAGCTTGCCATGATTATCCTTCTATTCACTGCATTTCAGGTTACAGCCAATCCTTTATCGGGGCAAAGTATCAGCCTTTCGATGAAGAACACTGAAATCAAAAAAGTATTAAAATCCATTGAAAGGGATGGAGACTTCCGCTTTTTATTCAATTCCGATCTGAAAGACCTGAAAAAGAAAGTAGATTTCAATGCCAGCAACCTCAACGTTGTTGAAGCAATGAACACCCTTTTTGCAGGCACATCGCTCACTTACAAGGTATTGGAAAATAACCTGGTCGTGATCTTATCTTCCAACCCTGAGGATAACAAAGCCATTAGAATCACAGGTAAAGTAACTGGTGAGAATGGCCAGGCACTTGCCGGGGCATCTGTACAGGAGAAAGGCACCAATAACGGTACAAGTACCGATAACAGTGGTAACTTTTCACTTACAGTTGATGAAAATGCCACCCTTGTGGTAAGTAATATCGGGTATGATTTACAGGAAGTGAAAGTGGCCGGACGTTCTGTAGTGAATGTGCAGCTCGTACTTTCTATTAAAAAAGCGGATGAAGTTGTCGTTATTGGTTACGGTTCAGCCAGCAAAAGGGACCTTACCGGTTCTGTGGTAAAAGTAAAGGGCGAAGTACTCGCATCACAGCCAAATACCAACGCATTGGCATCTTTACAATCCAGGGTGGCAGGTTTATCAATTGTAAATAATGCAGACCCCGGCTCTACTCCCGATGTCAGGATCAGGGGAACCATTAGTATTGGTAGTGTTAACCCGGTATATATTGTAGATGGAATTTTTACGAATAACCTCGACTTTGTAAATCCTAACGAAATTGAAAGTGTTGAAATCTTAAAAGATCCCTCTTCACTGGCCGTGTTTGGTTTCAAAGGTGCGGCAGGTGCAATCCTTGTAACTACCAAGAAAGCCAAAGCTGGCCAATTGAACATCAATTTCAATTCAAGTGTAGGGGTTAAGAAACTGGCGGATAAAATTAAATTGGCAAATGCAGACCAGTTCCGCAGTTTGCTCACTTTTGAAGCCAATAACAGGGTACAAGACGATCCAACTGCAAATTCATTGTTGAACTTTGTAAACAATGTTGGTGGCCCGGGCCTTTCAGCTTACACAGGCAATACAGACTGGATTGATGCGGTTACCCGTAAAGCTATTTTCAACTCAAATAACCTCAGCATAGATGCCAGTTCAGAAAAGAACCGCTTCCATATGGGATTGGGGTATAACTATGATGAAGGCCTTGTAAAACATACCCGCTACGAAAGAATGAACATCAATATCAACGATGAATTCAGGCTGAGCAGCAGGATTAAAGTAGGTTTCAATCTTACCGGTATCAGGGAAAGGCTTCCATATAATAGTGGTGCACTTGAAAATGCAAGAAGGGCGCTCCCTATTATTTCTGCTGAAACAAAGCAATATTATATCCGCAACCCATACGGAGTAGATTCAGGATTTTATAATCTATATTCTTCTACCCCCATCATTCAGAACTCAGAAACCAATCCGCTTGCTACACTGGAGTACAACTGGGACAAAAAGATCGACCAGCGTTACAGGGTAGTCGGTAGTTTCTTTGCAGAAGTAAATATTACCAAAGAACTGAGCCTGAAAGGAACATGGTATGCAGATATCAGCAACCGCGACAACAGGGAATATACTCCATTGTATAACCTGTACGACCCATCTTTACCAGCCAATTCTCAGGTATTCCTGAAAAACAGCTTAACAGCCGTGAAGCAGGACCTCACCAATGAGAAAACATTCCAGCAGGATTACCTGGCTACTTATAAAAAGAAATTTGGTGATCATAGTGTATCCGTTACCGGTGGTTTCACTACCTATTATTTTAATAATAATGTTGTAAATGCAAACATCAACCAATCTCAGGTGGGTGTGAGCATCATTCCAGATAATAAACGTTTCTGGTACATCAATTCTGGTTTCGGAGACCAGCGTACACGTACTTCTAACAGTAGCCAGTGGGAATATGCCACTGTTTCCTATCTCGGACGTGTATTGTATAACTATAAAGGAAAATATTACTTCAATGCAAGTTTGAGGAATGACGCAACCAGCCAGTTCAGGTCAACTCAAAAAAGCCAGAACTTCTGGGCCGTGGGTGCTGCATGGGAAATCAGCAAAGAAGATTTCATGCAAAACCAAAAAGTGTTTGATTACCTCAAGATCAAAGCTTCCACTGGTGAACTGGGTAACTTCAACACAGCGGGTGAAAATTATCCTTCTTACCCCAACGTAACTTCAAATGCATCAGCAGTATTTGGTTCAACCCTTGTGCCGGTACAAAGCCCCCGTTTCCTGTTTGATCCAAATCTACACTGGGAAACCGTGCAATCATCAGAGTTTGGTTTTGAAGCCGACCTGTTGAAAAATAAACTGCATGTAGAAGCAGCTTATTACACGAAGAAAACAAAAGACCTGCTTGTATTGTTTTCAACTACAGGTGGTTTAACCCTGCCAACACTTAGAAATGCCGGATCAATTAAAAACTCTGGTATTGAACTGAGCGCTGAATATGTTAAGCCATTAACCAAAGACCTTACTTTAACTGTGGGTGGAAACTTTACAACATACAAAAACGAAGTGTTGTCATTACAATATAACCTGGGTGCACAATCAAGTAGCGAACAAAGCCCAAGCCAGGCAAGGGTAGGTTTCCCTATAGGATATTTCTACGGTCTTGTAGTAGAAGGCGTATACCAGTCTTATGCTGATATCCTGGCTTCCCCAACCACAACAATCAATGGTGGTGGTGCTAAACCAGGCGACCTAAAGTACAAAGACCTGGATGGCAATGGTGTGGTAAATGAAAATGATCGCACCATGATCGGCAACCCAACGCCTGATTTCTCTTATGGAATCAATATTGGTTTGAAATACAAAGGATTTGATATGGCGATCGACCTTGCAGGTGTTTATGGAAATGAAATCTACCGTGTATGGGGTACTTCTGAGCAAAAGAACTCAGTATATAACTACCCTCAAAACTATACACAGGCATGGACAGCAGGTGGAACTTCCAACTCAATTCCCATTGTTAACCAAACCCACCTGATCAACCGTGCCCCTTCAACTTATGGTATCGAAGACGGAAGTTTCTTCAGGATCCGAAACCTGTCGATTGGTTACAACGTATCTAAATTCCCTAAAATCACACGCATCAAAAATGCCCGCATTTTTGCAAGCATTCAAAACCTCAAAACATGGAAGAAGAACGAAGGTTATTCTCCTGAGTATGGTGGAAGCGCTTACAACTTTGGTGTAGATTATGGTGGTTCGGGAAGTGCGTTGCCAAGGATTACAACTGTTGGATTAAATATCAACTTCTAATAATTACATTACTATTCTTATAATAAAAAACAGAATCATGATAAACATTAAGCAATCGATGGTAAAAGCGCTGGTAGCGCTTCCGGCTATCTTTTTGTTTTCTGGTTGCGATAAGTTTCTCGACAGAAAACCTTTGTCGGCAACTACCGATGACTTGCAGGTAGGGGTACTTTCTACTCAGGTACTTGGCCTCTATGGTGCTATTCGTAACTCAAAATCCGACCCCTATTGCGGGGATGGGTTCCAAAACATTCCATGGGTAGCCATGAACGGTTTCCGTTCAGATGATGCAGAAATTGTTGCCGATCCCGGGGCATCTGCATGGCATCAAACCTACGACAACTTCCAGTACACCAAAGATGACTGGGGAGCTGGATTGTATTGGGATAAACACTACACTTTTATTGGGCTTTGTAACTCTGCACTACAGGCGGCAGAAGACAATAACCTCACCGACCCTGCATCAATTGTAAATATTGCAGAAGCCAGGTTCTTCAGGGCTTACGCATATTTTGATTTGGTGCGTACGTTTGGTGAAGTGCCAAAGATTGATTTCGCGGTTAACGATCCTGCCGATGCACAAATAGAAAAATCGCCTGTTGCAGAAATTTATGCTTTGATTGATCAGGACTTAACTTATGCAGAACAAAACCTGCCGATTGCCTGGACAAACGACTTCGCAGGAAGGCTTACCAGCGGGGCAGCAAAAACATTGCATGCAAAAGCATTGTTATACCGTCAGCAATGGGGCGCAGCACTCAGCCTTTGTGAGTCGGTAATTGGCTCTAACCAGTATAGCCTCTTTGCACCCTACTGGAAAATTTTCAAAAAAGACGGAGAGCTTTGTTCTGAGTCTGTATTTGAAATCCAGGCATCAAAAACGGCTGGGGATGGAGACATCTACTGGAGCAGGCTGGGGCAATGCCAGGGCGTAAGAGGTGCTTCCGGCACTTCATGGGACCTCGGATGGGGATGGAATACACCTTCTGCCGACCTCGTGAATGCGTATGAACCAGGCGATTTACGCAAAGCAGGTACCATTTTGTTCTCTGGCCAATCTGATGACGCCAATAACGGCGGCTACGGGTTAACGGTACCTCCACTCAGCAATGCCATGTATTGGAACAAAAAAGTATACAATAACTACAATGATTACCTCGCTTCCGGACTGGGCACACCAAACAATGAAGCACAAAATACATGGGTAAACCACCGCGTTTTAAGGTATGCCGATGTATTGTTAATGGCTGCAGAAGCTGCCAATGAACTGGGCGGTGCTTCCAATGGGGCGCTGGCCGAAGGATGGGTAAACGAAGTTCGCAGCAGGGCCGGGTTACCAGATATCACGTACACCGACCAGGTACAAATGCGTGACGCTATCAAACAGGAAAGAAGGGTAGAATTTGCGTTGGAATACGAACGCTTTTTCGACCTCGTACGCTGGAATGACGCAACAACTGAGTTGCAGGGATTGGGATATGAAAACAAACACAGGTATTATCCAATTCCAACCACTGCGTTGAATGCCAATCCAAACCTCACTCAAAACCCTGAGTGGCCATAATCAATCATTAATTAATCTCTATAAAGCGATTACAATGAAAAATAAAATCACCTTATTTCTTTCTCTGGTCCTTATCATAGCGATCAGCAGTTGCCAGAAAATCAATCGCCCGGGCATGACCGATTACCCAGAAGATGCAAATCCTCCGGGAGGGCCTTTGAAATTTTATGTAGCATTCGACGGCTCGGGTACCGATGGTTTACGCAATGCCGTAGATAGCATCAGGGCCAATTTTCCTGCCGAAAACAGTGGTACTTATGCCGAAGGAATCACTGGCCAGTCTTACAAAGGATCTACCACCAGCAAAGTACAATTTGGTTCGCCCAACGATTTTGCAGGAGTAACCAGTTTTACATTGGCTTTTTGGATGAAAAAATCCCCACATGCTGCTGGAACAGGAACTCAGTTTGCATTTGGTTTGAATGCAAAAGATTACAGCTGGACAAAACTCCAGATGTTCCTTCTTTTTGAAGATGCAGGAAACCCCAGTACATTATATTCATGTGCAGCCAAATTTTATCTGATGGATCAGTGGTTTGAATTTGTGGGAACCAAGCGTATCAAAAACCTTCTCAACGGAGAATGGCACCATGTGGTGTTTACGTATGATGAAACAACTTCTGTTCTTAGTACATACATTGATGGAAATGCCCCTACCAACCTGCCTGCAGGTTTTGGAAATGTTAGAAATGGCGGTAACCCAAGAGGCCCGCTTTCATTCAGCGGTATCACCGGCTTTACCATTGGTGGCCCGGGCTCCGTTGCCAATAACGCCAACGGATGGATGGGATATTTCGACGGCCAGATCGATCAGTTCAGGTTGTACGGAACTGCTTTGAGTGCCTCTGAAGTTGAACTGCTCTATCAATCAAGATTGTAAGGATCTTTTCTCATAAATAGAAGGCAGCATAATCATGCGAAAAAAGGCCGAACAAATCTTTGTTTGGCCTTTTTAATCTTTGCGGTTTTATTTACCCCAGGTGTAACAATATGAAATGTAAGCTAAACATCATCTCTTTTCAACTGCTGGTTGTTTGCATAGCAGTAAACATATTGCCGGCCTGTAACACAAAGAAAAAAGATTCATTGTTTGAAAGCCTGCCTGCTTCTCAAACAAACATCAGTTTTGCCAATACACTGGAGAAAAAATCGCTCTTTAACATCCTTTATTACCTGTATTATTACAATGGGGGCGGTGTGGCTGCAGGAGATATCAACAACGATGGGCTTACCGACCTTTATTTTACTGCCAATCATGAAAATGGCAATAAACTTTACCTCAACAAAGGCAATTTGGTATTTGAAGATATTACCGAAAAAGCAGGCGTAAGCGGCAATGCCGATTGGTGCACCGGCGTTACCATGGCAGATGTAAATGCAGATGGTTTGCTGGATATTTATGTTTCTGTGATCAGCGGAAAATATGGTTTATTGGGTAAAAACCGATTGTTTATCAACCAGGGCAAAAATTCGTTTAAGGAAAGCGCTTCACAGTATGGGCTCGACTTCGAAGGGTTGTCTACACAAGCAGCTTTTTTTGATTATGACCACGATGGTGACCTTGATTGCTACCTGCTGAATCAGTCGCATCACCCGCATGCCAATATCGTAGATACTATCAACAGGAGAAAATTTGATGCAGCATCGGGTGACCGTTTCTACCGCAATGATGTAAGTACTTCCGGGAAATTTACAGATGTATCTGCCCAGGCGGGGATCTATCAAAGCAATCTCGGGTATGGCTTAGGGTTAGCAGTAGCCGATATCAACAACGATGGCTGGGATGATGTGTATGTAGGCAACGATTTTCATGAGAACGATTATTATTATGTGAACAATGGCAACGGCACTTTTACCGAAAGCAGTGCAAAGCATTTTAAGCATTACAGCCGCTTTAGCATGGGGAACGATGTAGCCGATTATAATAATGATGGCCAGCTTGATATTGTTACAGTTGATATGCTTCCTCCTGATGAAAAAACACTTAAAACATACGGGAGTGATGAAAACCCGGATATCTATAAATTCAAATTAGAAAACAACGGCTATCAGAAACAATATTCCCGCAATTGCCTGCAAGAAAATACAGGCAACGGAGAGCACTTCAGTGAAACAGCGCTCATCTCTGGCGTATCTGCAACTGATTGGAGCTGGGCGCCACTATTTGCCGACTTCGATAACGATGGCAACAAAGATCTTTTCATCTCAAGCGGTATTGTAAAAAGGCCGGTTGATTTGGATTATATCAGGTTCGTTTCCGACCTCGATATGAAAAAAGGGAGGCAACAAACTGATAAATATGACGATGAAGCAATTAAAAGCATGCCAGACGGGAGTTCGCATCCATATTTTTTCAGGGGTGATGGAAAACTCAGGTTTACGGATGTAAGCGAACCCTGGGGGACTGCTGGTATGAAAGGTTATTATAACGGTGCCGCGTATGCGGATTTAGACAATGATGGTGACCTGGATATGGTTGTGAACTGTATCAATGAAAAGGCGCTGGTTTTAAAGAACAATATGCCACTCAAGTACTCACTCGATATTTCATTCAAAGGAAATGACAGCAATAAATTTGGTATTGGCGCTAAAGCATGGTTGTTTACAAAAGGCAAAATGCAATACCAGCAACTTATGCCAACAAGAGGGTTTCAATCTTCCTGCGATTTTAAAGTGCATTTTGGAATAGACAGCATACGTTATATCGACAGCCTGCTGATTGTTTGGCCCAATCAGAAATACCAGATGATTAAATCAATCCCGGTGATAGGCAGAATTACAGTAAAGCAGGCAGAAGCTGGCGGTATTTTTGATTTCGCAGCGCACTTCCCGTTAAAACAGCACCCATTCGATGATGTTACATCAACCACTGCAAGTTTGTTACACAGGGAGAACAACTTTTTTGATAACAATAAGCAATACCTCATCCCACATATGCTTTCTACAAGGGGGCCGAAAGTTGCGGTTGCTGATGTGAATAAGGACGGCCTCGATGATGTGTATGTTTGTGGCGCTACAGGTTCGGCGGGCAGTTTGTTGATACAAAATAAATCGGGCCAGTTTACTGTTACCGATACTGCTGTTTTTAATCCGCAAATCTTAACCGAGGAAGTAGATGCGCTGTTTTTCGATGCCAATAACGATGGCTTCCCTGATTTATATGTTGTGAGCGGTGGTAACCAGCTGAATGATGATAGCGAATTCCTGGCCGATCATTTTTTTCTGAATGACGGGAAGGGCCATTTTATTAATAGTGATGACCGAATTCCTGCTTTGCTGAAGAATAAATCCTGTGTAGTAGCTGCTGATATTGATCATGACAATGATACCGACCTTTTTATTGGCGGACTTGCTGATGCAAAAAAATACGGTGAACCCCAACCATCCTATTTATTGATCAATGATGGATCAGGCAAATTTTCGAAAGCAACTTCATCTCAATTTAAAGCGGACAGTTTGGGAATGGTGATGAGTGCTGCATTTACCGATATAAACAACGATGGTTGGCCCGATCTGGCAGTTGTAGGTGAATGGATGCCATTAAAATTATTTGTTAATAATAAAGGATTGTTTACTGAAAGGAGTATTG
>JBPOHG010000037.1:0-11792 GCA_052035835.1 Bacteroidota bacterium
CTGGCAGGCGTTCCCGTTAGATTGCATACGATTGCTGGATTGCCCTGGGTAGAAACAACCGGTGCCATGCGGCTCTTGTTGAAAACAGTGGAGAAACTCACTGCTTTACCGGCCAGCAGGATTTACCCCAATTCATTTGTACAAAAGAAGTTCCTGGAAGAGCAGGGAATTGCAGTAAAAAAACTTAAGGTGCTGGGCAGTGGCTCAAGCAACGGGATCAACAGCCGGTTTTTTTATGCAGATGATGCAATGAAAGAAAAAGCAGCACTTTTACGTTCGCAGGAGCAGGTAAGCAACAACGACTGGGTTTGGATTTTTGTTGGGCGGCTGGTAAAAGACAAAGGAATGGCAGAGTTGCTGGATGCATTCCTCGCAGTTGTAGAACAATTCCCCGGAGACCGGTTGTGGCTACTTGGAGAAGAAGAACCCGGGCTGGATCCGCTGGAAGAAAAACACAAACATATTTTACAGCATCACCCTGCTGTTAAATGCTGGGGTTTTCAAAAAGATATTCGGCCATACTTAGCGGCAGCCCAGGTGCTGTCATTTCCCAGCTACCGGGAAGGGTTCCCTAACGTACCTTTGCAGGCGGGCGCCATGGGGTGCATGCTCATATTATCGGATATCAACGGTTGCAATGAAATTGTTGAGGACGGAAAGAACGGGTTGCTAGTACCGGTAAAAAATACAGCAGCGCTAATGGCTGCCATGCTCCGAACCAGGAAAGACCCGGCGATGATGCAACAATTTGCGGGTGCGATTCAACAACGCATCAGGGAATCGTTCGACCAACATGCTTTATGGAAACTGATCCTGGAAGAATACCGCGAGTGGCTACGCAACAAAATAAAATAGCAACGTTCACTAAAGGTTATGTATAAACGCTTTTTTAAAAGGATGCTCGATTGTTTGGCTGCAGTAACGGCACTGGTGGCCTTTATGCCTGTGATGCTGGTGGTGATGTTGTTGCTTAAATTAACCGGCCATCAGCGCATCTTTTTTGTTCAGCCAAGGATTGGTTATGGAGATAAAGTGTTTCACCTGGTGAAGTTTATCAGCATGACTGATGCCCGTGATGAAAAAGGGGACTTGTTACCTGATGCTGTTCGGCTCACCAAATTCGGTGTATTGCTCCGTAAAACCTCCCTCGATGAATTACCTCAGTTATTCAATGTACTAAAAGGAGATATGAGCATCATTGGCCCCAGGCCATTACTGGTTAGTTACCTTCCACTGTATAACGAGGAGCAGCGTAAGCGTCACCTGGTTAAACCAGGCATCACCGGGTGGGCACAGGTAAATGGTAGAAATGCCATTAGCTGGGAACAAAAATTTGAATACGATGTGTGGTATGTCAACCACCTGAGCTTTGGGCTGGATACCAAGATTTTCTTTCGCACTATCCGCAATATCATCAAATCGGAAGGCATTAGCCAGGACGGTCAGGCTACCATGGAAGCTTTTAAAGGATCCTGATACCCTATTTTGGGTATGGTAATCTCAGCAATTTTCAACAATTTTGCCGGCAAATAACCAGGGACTTCGATAGTACCGGTTAATTATACTTATCTCATAGTAAATCAATTGATTATGAATAAAATTGCCATATTTGGAGCCGGAGGTTTCGGACGAGAAGTAAAATGGCTGATCGACGAAATCAACGCAATACAGCCCACCTGGGATTTTGTTGGGTATTTCGATGATGATTTCTCAGGTGTTACTAAAATCAGCAGAGAATATTTTTTAGGTGGAACCCGGGAATTGAATGATAGGAAAGATCCATTGGCCATTGTTTTTGCCATAGGTAATCCCCTGGTAAAACGGAAGATCATCCAAAAGATCCAGCATCCGAACCTGCATTTCCCGGTGTTGATTCATCCAAATGTGGTCATGGGAAAGGAATCGGTTACCATCGGGGAGGGTAGCATCATCTGTGCCGGCAATATACTTACGGTAGATATTAATATTGGTAAACACGTGATTCTCAATCTTTCATGTACTGTTGGCCATGATACCGTGATCGGCGATTACTCCTCATTTATGCCTACAGTGAATATTTCAGGTGAAGTGAATATGGGGGAATGTGTGTATGGGGGTACCGGAGCAAAAATTATCAACCTGGTGGATATTGGGGAAGAAACCATCATTGGTGCCGGGGCGGTAGTGGCAAAATCGCTCCCGGCCAAATGCACCGCCGTAGGTATCCCTGCAAAACCGGTTAAGTTTCATGGAGAAGCTGCAAATAGCAGTTCATAATTAAATAACCCATTATACTATAAAAATGGGGATTTTATAGTATCTTTAACATTGTTTTTACGCCTTACCCGCTTGAAAAAACTCAACAACCTCGTTCAAATATTTTAATATTCTGTAGTGGATAGAGTATGGCTTTCTTCGCCGCACATGGGCGAAAAGGAAAAAGATTATGTAGCCGAAGCATTTGCAACCAATTGGGTTGCCCCATTAGGGCCGAATGTAGATGCGTTTGAAAAACAGCTGGCTGCTCACGTTGGTGTGAAGCAAGCTGTGTCACTGAGTTCAGGTTCAGCAGCTTTGCACCTTGCCCTTAACATGGTAGGGGTACAACAAGGTGATGTGGTGATTTGTCAAAGTTTCACGTTTGCTGCCTCAGCATTTCCGATAACCTATTGTAATGCCATACCCGTATTTGTAGATAGTGAAATGGATACCTGGAATATGGATCCCCTGCTCCTGGAAACTGCTATCAAAGATCAATCATCCAAAGGAAACAAGATTGCCGCCATCATTGTGGTGCACCTGTACGGAATGCCCGCAAAAATGAATGAAATCCTTGCTGTAGCAGGCAAGTACAACATACCGGTAATTGAAGATGCCGCTGAAGCCCTCGGAAGCATATACGAAGGAAAAGCGTGTGGAAGTTTGGGTAAAATAGGGATACTGAGTTTTAATGGCAATAAGATCATCACGACTAGTGGCGGAGGAGCTTTAACGAGTGACGATGAGGAAGTGATCAGGAAAGTAAGGCATGTATCGGCCCAGGCCAGGGAACCATTGCCATTTTACTTGCACAAAGACATTGGGTACAATTACAGGATGAGTAATATTTGTGCCGGTATTGGAAGGGGCCAGATGGAAGTATTGCCACAAAGGGTGGCCAAGCGCAGGGCTATACACGATTTTTATAAAAAGGAATTAGGAGATATCACGGGAATAGGATTTTTAGATGAACCAAATGGATCATTGTCGAATCGCTGGCTAACGACTATTTTGTTTGATGAAAAAGTTTTCGGCGAAGGGATGAATGAGAAAATAAGGCTGGCCCTTGAAAAACTAAATATAGAATCCAGGCCCCTTTGGAAACCTTTGCACCAACAACCCATATTTGCCGGAAATGATTATTACGGCAATGGTGTTTCTGATGCATTGTTTGCCACAGGGCTTTGCTTACCAAGCGGAACGAATACAAGCGATGAGAATTTGAACAAAGTTGTACTGGAAATTAAAAAACATCTAGGATGAAATTTTTCAACAAAAACTCAATACGACCTTCTCAGTTCGTACTGATAGGAGACCAGGTGCTGATCATGTTCGGGTTACTTTCGGCACTGTTCGCCAATTACCGGTTGCTATCTATCAATGTTTTTCCGTTGCACACCATCGTTTACAGGGTGGCAGTTCATGTTGGGATTGCGATAGTGGCGTGGACGGTTTTCAAGATTTATAAAAAAGTAATCCGCTTTTTCAGTAGCAAAGATTACCTCAATCTCATTGGTATCATCTTTGTCATTCACGTTGCAAGCATAGCAGCAGGATATTTCTTCCCTGCGAAACATCAACTCAAACCAGAGATTTTTGTCATCAGCTTTTTTATCACTTCTATATACATTATTGGCAGCAGGTTTATTATCAGCTACCTGTATTTCTATTACAACCGTTCGAGAAAAGTTGACAATCAGAAAAAATTACTCATCTACGGTGCAGGGGAATTGGGCGTATTTTTAAAAAAATCAATCCATACCCATTACCAGGATGAGTATAAGTTAATTGGGTTCCTCGATGATGACAAACAAAAAATCGGGCGGTATATCGGTGGCGTAAAAGTGATGAATGCAGTTACCGAACTCAAATCTGCGATACTGAAAAATGAAATCACAGATATCATCATTGCAAATAAAACTTTAAACCCGGCACGCAAAGCAAAATTCCTGGAAGAGACCCTTCCATTTAAAGTCCGCATTCGTGAAATCTCTTCCATACAGTCATTGTTCAACGCAAATTTCAGCCTCGAAAAACTGGCTTCTATTGATATTCATGATCTCATGAACAGGGAACCCATTGAACTGTATGACGAACATGTGGTAGAAAGCCTCAAAGGAAAAACAGTATTGGTAACAGGTGCAGCAGGATCTATCGGAAGTGAGATTGTTCGTAAACTATCAGAGCACGATGCATCACTGATCATATGTGTAGATTTTTCTGAAAGTGCCCTCTATGACCTCCAGCAGGAACTCAACCGCAAACACCCGAATATCGAATACAGGTTTATTCTTACTGATGTAAGAAATGAAACCCTGATGGAAAATATTTTTGAAGAGTACAACCCGCATTTTATTTACCATGCTGCAGCGTATAAGCATGTGCCGCTGATGGAACAGTTCCCATGGGAAGCTGTTCAAACAAATGTATTTGGAACGTTGGGCATCGTAAAACTGGCCGTTCGTTTCAAAGCAGAAAAATTTGTTTTCATTTCTTCAGATAAGGCCGTAAACCCAACCAGTGTGATGGGGGCCACCAAAAGGCTGGGAGAAATCATCGTTCAGTCTTATGCCTCTTCATTCAATGCTACCTGCTTTGTAGTTACCCGTTTTGGAAATGTGTTGGGTTCAAACGGTTCTGTTGTGCCATTGTTTAAGAAACAAATCCAGAATGGCGGCCCGGTTACAGTAACACATCCCGAAATGATCCGCTATTTTATGACCATTGCAGAAGCCTGCCAGTTGGTACTGGAAGCATCGGTGATGGCTGAAGGCGGTGAAGTTTTTGTATTTGATATGGGAGAACCGGTAAAAATAGTAGAACTTGCCCGCAACATGATCAGGCTGGCCGGCTATACCCCTGATGTAGACATGAAGATCCAGTTTATTGGCGAAAGGCCGGGTGAAAAATTGTACGAAGAAGTATTTTCCGATAAAGAAGAAATGAAAGAAACGCACCATGAGAAAATCATGATCAGCAAAGAGAGCAGGCACCATATGTCGGAAGCTGAAAATATTATTAGTAAATTGCAGGCCCTCGAAAATTTCTATGAACCAGAATTGTTCAGGGTGGTGATCAAAGACCTGTTGCCCGAATTTCAATCAGTGGCAGGCAACAGCAAAGTGGTCAATTTTCGGTCAGGCAATCGTATCAATCAATATAATTACCAAAATTAATCTATATCAAGTTCCATAAATTAAAGCGTATGAAAAATCAGAAATTACTGATAGTAATTTTTTTGTTGATTTCGGAAATGTCGCTCGCTCAGAATGCCAGGTTTTCCCAAATTGGTACTGCACCCATTCAAATGAACCCCAGCCTTACCGGGCGTTTCGACGGCAAAGCAAGGTTGAGTGCTTTGTACAGTTTTCAGGAAACCAGGATTACTCAGATGCAGCATCAGAATGTTTCCTTAGATATCAAATTCGGGAAATACCGTAGCAGTGGTGATGAGGAATTACCAAAGCCAACCAGTGCCGATGTGTTATCTGGCAAGCCATTGAATGAGGCCAAAGATGAAATTAATAAGGCTAAAAAAAGCATGGGTTACTGGGCAGTAGGCCTTAATTATTATCACTATGGCGATAAAGATGCGCCTATTACGGCAAACTTTTTTTCCGCCTCACTGGCACGTCATTTTTACAATAAACGCAATAAGTTTTTTGGATTTGGTATCCAGGCAACTTATGCAGAAGGGAACGTCGATGAAACCAGGGGTACAGTATATGACAAAGAAATTTCCGGAGGTACATTCCGTATACCAAGAGGTGTTCCAACAAACCGTGTTTCTAAAAAGAACTATGTAGATTTCAACGCCGGAGGTTACTATGGAATGGTGACAGACGCAGTAATGTTTGAACTGGGTGGTGCTATGTACCATTTGTTCTATCCCAATATCGATATCCTTGATAAGGATAGTGAATCAAAATTACGCCACCGCGTAACCGCCCATTCAGTATTGCGCCTGAAGTTCAATGACAAGTGGGGCCTTGTGCAGAAAAATATTTACTGGCAGGAAGGTTTGTACTATCGCAGTAAATCTTTTGGAGACAGCCTGGAGATTGTTTCTTTCTGGACTGGTGTTGAATTGTACAAAACCAACCCGGCTACCAATAACAACTTCAATTTTGGATTGTATACCCGCTCTTTCAGAACGATCATGCCTTACCTGAATTTTAATATCGGTAAAGTTGCCAACCTGCGCTATACTTACGAGCATCCGTTTAACACGAGCAAGTACACAGCGTACTCTGCCAAGCGACATGAGGTTGGACTGATCCTTTCTTACAAGCGGTACACAACCACTGGTACCAAGTTTTATAAAAAAGTAAATTTCTGGTAATATAAACCCTTCAAAAGAACAAGATGAAAAAAATATTAATCAATGCTTTTGTATTAATCCTTTCAACAAATGGTTTTTCGCAAACTATTTTTGAAAACTTAGGCACGAAAGTAAATTCCATTTATTCTGAAGTAAGGCCAACCATCTCTGCCGATGGAAAGATCATCTACTTTGTTGTGGAGGGAAATCCTAAAAATAACATGTACAAAGATGATAAGGAAGCGCAGGGTGTATGGTACAGTGAACTGGATGCCGATGGCAACTGGGGACAGGCTACCATGGCAACTGCTCCTTTGAACGGGCTTAAAGACAATGCTGTTTTTTGGGTTTCACCCGACGGCAATCGCTTACTCATCAGGGGTGCGTATGAAAATGGCAAGTATGTTGGACGCGGCCTATCCCTTTGCCACAAATCTGCCGGGGGATGGTCTAATCCCGAACGCCTGAAAATTAAAGGCTATAGCAAAATGTCGCAGGATAAATATTCTGGCGCATTTATGGCCAATGATGGAAAAACGCTGTTACTGTATTTTTCTGAAGAAAGAAATGCATTCGTCAATGATATTTATGTAAGCCATCTCGACGAAAACGACGAATGGTCGATGCCTAAGAGTGTTGGTTCTAACATCAATCACGATGATTACGATGAAATTTCACCTTTCCTCGCATCAGATGGCGCTACCATGTATTTTTCAAGCGACCGTCCTGGCGGACATGGGGAACATGATATCTGGATGTCAAAACGCCTGGATGATAGTTGGACAAAATGGACGGAGCCTGTAAACATGGGCGATTCTATCAATACTTCAAAATGGGATGCTTATTTTTCTTTGGATGCCAAAGGAGAATATGCCTATCTCGCCAGCACCCAAAATGCAGTAGGCGGTACCGATCTGGGTAAAATTAAACTGAGTGAAGCTCTCAGGCCAAATGCAGTGGTGATGGTGTATGGTAAAATCTTCAATGCCATTACCAAAGAGCCCATGAACGTGCAAATGTTCTATGATAAAATTCCAGGCGAAACAGCTGAAGGAAATGCCATTTCAAACACAGATGGCAATTATAAAGTAACATTGCCTTATGGCAAAATGTACAGCCTCCGTGCTTCTGCTGATAGTTTCTTCTCTGTGTTAGACACGCTTGATTTGAAAGAACCGGGTGTTTACAAAGAAATCCACCGCGACCTTTATTTATACCCGGTGGCTACTGCCGGAGGAAAAGTGTTGCTTGATTCTAATGGCAATGTAATCCGTACAAACATTGATGATATCACTGATGATGGATTAGGAGATATTGTAGAAGGGCAGATTGTAAGTACCAATAATATCCTGTTCGATTTTTCTAAATCTATACTCCGTTCAGCATCTTATAAAGAACTGGATAAAGTTGCAAAAATGCTTAAAGTGAATCCAGGTATGCAGGTTGAACTTTCTGCACATACCGATAAGATTGGCGGATACAGCGATAACCTGAAACTTTCTGAAGATAGGGCAAATGCTGCAAGGCAATACCTGTTGTCTAAAGGTGTTGAAGCATCCCGTATCATTGCGAAAGGCTATGGCGAAACAACGCCGGTTGCTTCTAACAGCACCGAAGAAGGCCGCCAGCAAAACCGCCGGGTTGAGTTTAAGATACTTAAGAAATAATATAACTTAAACGTATAAACGAAATAACCGGCAAATTACTGCCGGTTATTTTTTTGATTAATTGTAATGCTGGTCCCCGACCATGGCTGAAAGAATCAGGGCAGGCTGTTTTGCAAGCGGCTATCAATTGAAGCTGTTGGTGGCAAATCTTGCGTAAAGAATTTGAATTATTTCCCGGCGGGCAATGTGAAACCGAAAGTTGTGCCTACATCAATGGTGCTGCGTACATGTATGGTTTGCTGGTGTGCTTCAATAATATGTTTGCATATGGCGAGGCCTAATCCACTGCCTCCCACTTTGCGGCTGCGGGCAAGGTCGGTACGGTAAAATCGTTCAAAAATACGGGGCAGGTGCTCCTCGGCAATTCCGGCGCCATCGTCACTTATCTCTACCAATACACTTTTCCCGTCTACTTTATAAAAACTCGATTCAATGCTGCCATTATGTTTGCCATACTTGATGGCATTGTCTACAATATTAATCAACACCTGCCTGATCTTTTCTTTATCGGCAAACACCATCAGCGGGATTTCGCAACCTTTTTTAATGGTACACTTAATTTCTTTGTCCCTCGTTTTGATGTACAGGGAATCATATACCTCTTTCATGAGGTCTTGTATTACAAATGGCTGAAAGTCTAACTGCTGTTCCCCAATTTCCAGTTTCGAAATTGCATCCAGGTCATCCACGAGGTTTACGAGCCTGTCTACATTGCGGGCAGCGCTCTGCAAAAACTTTGTATTTACATCGTTGTTGTGCAATGCCCCGTTAAGCAGGGTATCTACATAGCCCTGAATAGAAAAAATGGGTGTCTTTAATTCATGGCTGAGGTTTTGTAAAAATTCTTTTCTGAAAACTTCATTCTGCTGCAAAACTTCAATCTCCTGTTTGCGTTGCTCGGCCCATGTTTCTACGTCTTGCCTCACTTCATCAATCCCTTTTTGAGGAAGGATGTTTTTATAATAGAATTCTTCCCGTTTACTGGCTTTGGTTTGATAAATCAGTTTATAAATGAGTTTTATTTTTCTATAAATGAATGTTTGAAGGGTGAAGAGGATCAATCCAAAACTCCCTAAAAAAATGATCAGCCACGATAACAGGGCAATCCACCAAACCGGTTTAAAAATAAAGATCCCCAGTGCAATGGGCACAGAAAGCACCAGGGCTGTAAATGCAGCGAGTTGTTGTGGAGATAAATTTTTGCCTGAAAACATGAATTTAATAGCAGGTTGCTGCCGGTATCTGCAAAGCTAGTAATTTAGAAATGGTTTTTTACAAAGGCAGCTTTTCTAGAGCTCGAACTTATATCCTACGCCTTTCACTGTTGTAATGCAATCGAGGTTGAGTTTTTGCCTGATTTTACGGATGTGTACATCAATGGTACGGTCGCCAACGATCACTTCTGTTCCCCATATTTGGTGTAGGATCTCATTGCGAAGAAAAACTTTCCCGGGTTTTGATGCCAGCAATGATAACAATTCAAATTCCTTACGGGCAAGCGTAATGTCTTCTCCCTTGTATTTTACATTGTATTTCTCCCGGTCGATCTGTAGTTCACCGATTTGCACGATGCCGGTTACTTCTTTGGTAAGCCTTCTGAAAAGTGAATTTACTTTGCTCAGCAGTACTTTGGTACTTACAGGTTTGGTGAGGTAATCGTCGGCACCCGATTCCAACCCTTTGATCTCAGTGGTTTCATCACTCATGGCTGTGAGAAAAATAATGAGTGTCTTTTTAAATGCCGGTAACAGGCGAAGCTGATCACAAACTTCGATGCCATTTTTTCCGGGCATCATAATATCAAGGATAATCAGGTCGGGTAAGAATGATTTTGCTTTCTCAATCGCTTCATTGCCATTTTTTGCAGTCGCAATTTCATATCCTTCCGATTGCAGGTTAAACTGCAGGATCTCCAGGATATCCGGCTCATCATCAGCAATCAGGATTTTTTTACCTGTATTCATGTTCTAAGTGTTGCGCAAAAGTACTGTACGCCTGAGCGTTAAATGTAAGTTATAATATTATCAAATTGTTAAGGCAGTGGGCGCATATCCCCATATTTTAGCATTCCTATGAGAAGTATACCACAAAATTGCACCATATTTGCAAGAGGAGCATGCGCATGAAAATTGTTTACCTGTTTGTTTTTTTACTTACCGGCGTTACCAGCGCCTATGCAGGAGCCGACACGGTGAAAGTACCCTTGTCGAGACAATACTTCCATGATAAAATCAATGCTGAGCAAAAGTTTTGCGACCGCACCGACGGTAAGGCAGACGGTACCCTTCGTATCAGTAACAATGAAGAAGTAAACCTGCAGGTTACTGATATCCTCTTCAGGAAAATAGACGGCTTGCAGGATTGGGTAGAATCCAATACCCTGATTTCAAAAAGCAATGAAAAAATTCGTTTCCTTAGTTATATAGAAAATACACTTCGAATGTACAGGCTAGCCTGGAGAAGGAAAGAGATCAATCCAGCCGAATTCCCACAAGTAGTAGAAAATACAAGGCTGATGATGGAGGCACAAGCGAAGGGTGAAAGCATATTGCCTTATATTGAAGCTGCACCCTATTCGCTGGCAATCATTGCAGCTGAAGCATTTTCTGATAATGCTGAAAAGAATGAAGCCCGGAAAATTGTTTACCTGAAGTATGCCGATATTTATCCGGAAGACATTTTGAAAACCATCCGGCCCTATGTGTATGAGCCATTCGCAGACAGCCTGATTGGGGTAGTGGCAATTAAAGCCCCGGCACAGTTGTATACGTTTGCCCAATCGGCCAGTTCTCCTGAAGGCAAACTCATCAGGCGCAGTACCAATAACAACGTGATGGCGGTAGTAAAATTAAGCCAGATGCCAAATGCGCTGATGTACTTCCCATTCCTTGATGACATTCTCTCTGGTAAAAATTCACTCGACAGTATCCGTAAACTTGTTGGTGATGGGGAGAAAGCATATGACAGTGTTGGTTATTACCGCATGTTAGTAAAAACAGAGATCGACTATTTCAAACGGATGAGTTCGCCTGCTAAAGACACACCCATAGCAATGTTCGGGGCCAATGGCTTACATGAAGTGCTCAAAGACAAAGCAGTTCGGCATTTCATCACACCAATTAATAACCTTCACGATGTGAGCAATCTCAACGTACGCATGCGGGCCACCGACCCGCTTTCGGCCGAAGAACTGTATTTCATGATGGTGATGGGGGAGAATGACATTTATACTTCCAGCTATAAACACAGTTTTAACCGCTTATTGCAGCGAATGGGTTCTAAGCCAAGGGGGGATTCCTTGTTGCTAAAAGTAAACTTCGATTATTTCAAGAAGTTTATCAAAATGGCGGCTAATTACAATAAGCTGGACACTTTTCTTCGCACCATGCCGGCAGAAAGTTCTGAGTTTTTGATGAAAGCATTTGTGGCCAACCTCGATAAAACCGGAAGTTTGGAGGATGCTACCGATGTTGCCGATTCATACAGCAGCATCAGCAATATACAGTTGCAGCAAACCATACTTGCCAATGTGGAAGCCAACGAACAGCAATGCATAGCCGAAAAAA
>JBPOHG010000331.1:0-2387 GCA_052035835.1 Bacteroidota bacterium
GTGTTACTACATTAGCCATAGCTGGCATTTTCATTGGTGATACCCTTAGCAAGAAAATAGATGGCGATAAACTAAAAAAAGGGTTTGGCTGGTTTGTTTTGGTAATGGGCATTTACATTATTGTTAAAGAATTGTTCTTCCCCGGCGGGGGCGGGCATTGATTGTGATTGATGTCACTGTACAGGACTGAACAGCATACGAAATTTGATATTCAATAATAAAAAACTAAATCATTTTAAATGAAAGTAGAACAAATTTATACCGGTTGCCTGGCACAAGGCGCTTATTACATAGAAAGTAATGGCGAAGCTGTTGTTATCGACCCGCTGCGTGAAGTAGAGCCTTATATACAGAAGGCCGAACGCAACAATGCAAAGATCAAGTATGTTTTTGAAACACACTTCCATGCTGACTTTGTAAGTGGCCATCTGGATCTTAGCAAAAAAACAGGGGCTCCGATTGTATATGGCCCGAATGCAAAGCCGGCATTTGAAGCACATATTGCCAGAGATGGCGAAGAATTTAAAGTGGGTAATGTTACACTAAAAGTGTTGCATACACCCGGCCATACTATGGAAAGTACCTGTTACCTCCTGAAAGACGAAAATGGAAAAGAGACAGGATTGTTCTCAGGTGATACTTTATTCATCGGTGACGTGGGCCGTCCTGACCTGGCACAAAAAGTAGCTTCGGAACTGACCCAGGATAAACTGGCGGGTTATTTGTTCGATTCTTTACGAAACAAAATTATGCCTCTGCCGGATGACATTATTGTATATCCTGCCCATGGCGCCGGAAGTGCCTGTGGCAAGAATATGAGCAAAGAAACTACTGACACGTTGGGTCATCAGAAAGAAACAAACTATGCTCTCCGAGCCAATATGACCAAAGAAGAGTTTATTAAAGAAGTAACTACAGGATTAGTGGCCCCGCCGGCTTATTTCCCGTTGAATGTGATGATGAATATACAAGGATATGAAAGTATCGACAAAGTACTCGAAAGAGGTCAGCATGCATTAAGCCCGGATGCATTTGAAGCAGCAGCCAATGAAACCAGTGCTTTGATATTGGACACAAGAGATCCGCAAACCTTTGCCAAAGGTTTTGTACCCAATTCTATCAATATCGGTATTGATGGCCAGTTCGCACCCTGGGTAGGCGCTATGATTCCGGACATCAAACAGGAAATATTATTAGTAACAGATGAAGGTCGTGAAGAAGAAGTAATAACCAGATTGGCCCGGGTTGGTTACGACTTTACTATTGGTTACCTGAAAGGTGGTTTCAATACCTGGAAGAATGCCGGAAAAGAAGTAGACCAGATCGCCTCTGTTGATGCTGCTGATTTAGCTGACATCATGACGAAAGAAAAAGTGAACATACTCGATGTACGTAAAAAAAGCGAGTACCTGAGTGAGCATATTATCGACGCAGAAAATGCCCCTTTGGACTTTGTTAATGAGAGTATGGCACAGATCGACAAAAATAAAACCTACTATGTGCATTGTGCGGGAGGATACCGCTCCATGATCTTCAACTCTATTCTTCGTGCAAGAGGATATGATAACCTAATTGATGTTAAGAGTGGCTTTAAAGCATTGAAAGAAAGCGGCAAATTTAAAACAAGTGACTATGTGTGCCCATCGACACTATTATAACTGTTGGTTGATTAATGGTTAATGAAGCCGGGGATGATCCCCGGCATTTTTTCCAACATAAAAACATTAATTATGGAAGTAAATACTATAACAAGCATGCCAAGAATCGGCGATAAAGCCCCGGATTTTGAGGCAGTAACTACTACTGGCAAGATTAAATTTTCTGATTATATTAAAGGAAGTTGGGTGATTTTGTTCTCTCACCCGGCAGATTTTACCCCGGTATGCACAACAGAGATGAGTGGCTTTGCAAAAGAGAAAGAATTTTTTGCCAAACACAATACTAAACTGATGGGGCTGAGCATTGACAGCATTCATGCCCATATTGCCTGGGTAAATGCCGTACATGAAAAAACAGGTGTACTATTTGAGTTCCCGATTGTAGCAGATATTGATATGAGTATAGCAAAACTTTATGGCATGCTGCAACCTGGCGAAAGTGAAACTGCAGCAGTAAGAGCTGTCTTTATTATTGATCCGGAAGCAAAGGTTCGATTAATAATGTATTATCCGCTTAATGTTGGCCGTAACATGGCTGAAATTAAAAGAACCTTACTGGCCCTGCAGACATCTGACGAACATAAAGTGGCGATGCCGCTTGACTGGGAGCCAGGAAAGAAAGTAATAATCCCTGCACCAAAAACCATAGAAGCCCTGGCAGAACGCAAAGCCAGCAACCTGGAAATGGTAGATTGGTACCTTGCCAAAAAAACATTATAAAAGTAATAT
>JBPOHG010000251.1:0-2179 GCA_052035835.1 Bacteroidota bacterium
AACCCTAAAGCTGTTTTATTCTGAGGAAAATGCGGCGGACTAAAAAAACGCAACAAAATTGGCGATCTTATTTTACCCATTGCAGCTATCAGGGGCGAGGGTACGAGCAACGATTATTTTCCACCCGAAGTTCCTGCACTACCTGCATTCGCCCTTCAAAAAGCGATTTCTACCACTATCCGTGATTATGAATGTGACTACTGGACCGGCGTTTGCTATACTACCAACCGGAGGGTTTGGGAACACGACGAAACTTTTAAAGAATACCTGCAAAAAGTAAGGGCATATGCGATAGATATGGAAACCGCGACCATTTTCACTGTTGGCTTCTACAATAAAATTCCTACGGGGGCATTGCTGCTGGTAAGTGATTCACCCATGGTACCAGAAGGTGTAAAGACAGAAGCGAGCGACATTGTAGTAACTGCTCAATATGTAGAAAGGCACCTGAAGATTGGCATTGATTCATTGAAACAATTGATCAACGACGGACTTACTGTCAGGCACCTGAAATTTTAAGCCGCTATGCAACCTGCAATAAACATTTCCCATTTATCGGTTTCGTTTATGCAGGAGGCGCAATTGATCCCCGTTGTAAAGGATATTTCTCTGCAACTGTTGCCCAACCGGGTTACTGCACTGGTGGGTGAGAGCGGATCGGGAAAATCGGTGACCGCTCTCTCCATTTTACGATTATTGCCATTGAATGCAAGGGTGAATGGCAACATCATTTTCGATAAAAATGGCAAGGATGTAGATTTACTAAAAAGTTCCGGCAAGGAACTACAACGGATCAGGGGAAACGATGTATCCATGATTTTCCAGGAGCCGATGACATCACTCAATCCGCTGATCCGTTGCGGAAAACAGGTTACCGAATCTCTCATCGCCCATAAAAAAATATCCCAAAAAGCTGCCCGAGCTGAAACATTGCAACTGTTCAAAGAAGTTGAACTTCCCGATCCATCCATCATCTTTAACAAATACCCGCATCAATTAAGCGGGGGGCAGAAACAACGGGTCATGATTGCCATGGCCATTTGTTGCCAGCCTGCATTATTGATTGCCGATGAACCAACCACCGCATTAGATGTAAGTGTTCAGCAGGGCATCATGCGGCTGCTGAAAAGAATACAGGAATCGCAAGGCATGGCAGTATTGCTCATTTCGCACGACCTGGGGCTTGTTGCAGATTATGCCGATACCATCCATGTGATGTACAAAGGCAGTATTGTTGAAAGCGGATCCGCAACAGATGTGTTGAATAACCCTTTACACGACTACACAAAGAAATTACTCAACAGCAGGCCCAACCCTTTGCTCAAAGGGCTTCCTATCCTTACCAAAAAAGTAACTCCACCCGATCTTACTACCAAAGAAATATCCCCAATCACTGCCCTCGAAATATCGCACCTGAAAGTGTATTTTCCACAGGCACGTAACATGATGGGCAAAGCGATAACATGTCAAAAAGCAGTAGATGATGTTTCATTTTCTGTGATGAAAAATGAAACCATTGGGCTGGTAGGAGAAAGCGGGTGCGGTAAAACCACTTTAGGCAAGGCTATTTTACAGCTGCTACCCGTTACCGGTGGCAAGATCATTTTGAATGGAAACGATATTGCATTGCATGGGGCCAACCGGAAAAGACAACCAGGAAAAGAGTTGCAGATCATATTTCAGGACCCATATGGGTCACTCAACCCACGATTATCGGTAGAAGATGCCTTAACAGAACCTTTGAAAGTTCACAGGCTTGCCGGCACGAAGCCGCAACAAATAGAAAGGGCGGTTGAATTGATGGAACAGGTGGGATTGCATGCAGATCATTTACAGCGCTATCCACACCAGTTCAGCGGCGGGCAACGGCAAAGGATCTGTATCGCAAGGGCGCTGGCTGCCGAACCTTCTTTCCTGGTATTTGATGAGAGCGTTTCTGCGCTCGACCTGCGTGTACAGGCCCAGGTCTTAGATCTTATTGGTGAATTGAAATCTAATATGGCTTTTACATCAATTTTTATTTCGCACGACTTATCAGTGGTACATCATATCAGTGACCGGATGATCGTAATGCAGCAGGGAAAAATTGCAGAGCAGGGAAATGCAAGTGAAGTATTTTTCAATCCTCAACATGCCTATACGCAGCGCTTGATTGATGCCATCCCCGGAAAAAAACTGA
>JBPOHG010000032.1:0-6623 GCA_052035835.1 Bacteroidota bacterium
GCTATTAAAGAAGCCAACGGCAATCCGGCAATTACAGAAATATGGGTGGCCAAGGGAACATACAAACCTTTATACAATGCAGCAGATGATTATTTGAATTCGATATGCCATACTACAGATAGGGATGCCTCGTTTTTGTTGGCTCCTGATGTAAAGTTGTATGGTGGTTTTGCTGGTTGGGAATCTAGTTTACCGGAACGGGATTTCTCCATTAATAGAACTGTATTGAGTGGAGATATTGCCAATCTTAATGATACATCCGACAACTGTTATCATGTCATCATTGCTTCCAACATAGAAAATGCAAATGTAGATGGATTTGATATTGTTCAGGGCAATGCAAGGAGTTTGGGAATGCCTTGGATAACAATAAACGGATATCATATTCTAAAAACATTTGGTGGAGGATTATATTCTTTTCGTTCTTCGATAGAAGTTGATCATTGCAGGTTTATGCAGAATAGTGGGCATTACGGTGGCGCTTTTCATACTTCGATCATTAGTGGAATTAGCGACGAAACTGTTGTAAGAAATTCCACATTTATTGAAAATATTTCTTTAGAGGGAGCTGCCATCAACAATGCAGGAAAAATGAGGGTAGAAAATTGCAGTATCAGTGGTAACCAGGCAGACTTTGGCGGAGGCATTATTAATTTTGATCAGATTACTTTAGTCAATACCCTCATCACAGGCAATTACGCATTGTTGAGAGGTGGTGGCATCAGGAATCATGACAGTGTAAGTTTATTTAACAGCGTCATTTATGGAAATCGTGCAGTGAATGAAGCAGGTGGTGGTATTAGTAACTCCGGTTCAAGCAAATTGAATCGAATCCATAATTCTATTGTATATAACAATCTGGCTGTTGCAAACAATAATATTTTACCTGGTACCGCAGTGGCAATTGTTAGCCATTCGATCATTGAAGGTGGGCATGCAGGCATTGGTAACTTCAATCTCGACCCAATGTTTATTTCGCCGCAATCGCCTGCATCTGCACCAACCACTTCCGGAGATTACCGCCTTCTGCCCTGCAGTCCTGCTATTAACTCAGGTAACAACGATTCGATACCGCCGGGTATCACCAAAGACCTTGACAGCCTCGACCGTATAAAATTTAACACTGTTGATATAGGGGCTTATGAAAAGCAAGATGTTGATTTAGCCAACAACACTTGGAAAGGCATCAATACCAACTGGAACGATAAAATCAACTGGTGTGGGGGATATATACCATCTGATACAACCAATGTAACCATACCACTTACTTCCAACCAGCCTGTTGTGGGAGCCGGGTTTACCAACGCGGTAAAAAATATATCACTGGCCGGCGGAACTTCTCTTACGGTAAACAATACCTCCACATTTACCATAAACGGGGCATATAGTAATAGCGGAAGTACCATTCACAATCTCGGGGAATGGCGCATGGCAGGGAATGCAGTTGGGCAGGTTTTTCCGGGCGTATTGGGTAACATAACGGCCATGCATACACTTCGTATTAACAATCCATCGGGCATAGGTTTCAATAAATCATTTTCTATTACCGGTGCATTGATACCTGAAGCAGGTAATATAGCATTGAACAATGATACTATTACGCTCCGATCAACTGCATCAGCCACGGCAAGGATTGATTCGGTAAGGGCAGCTGCATCCTTTTCTTATTCGGGTGCGGGAAAATTTGAAATTGAACGCTATATCCCGGCAAAGAAAGCCTGGCGTTTGCTTACGGCACCGGTGAATGCTTATCAATCCATCAATGCCGACTGGCAGGAAGGGCAAACCAACCTCAGCTTGGTGAATTCGAACACCCGTCCGGGTTATGGTACCCATATCTCGGGGCCGCAAACAAGCAGTGGTTTCGATTTTACCAATACCAACAACCCATCCATGATGGTATATAACCAGGTTCCCAATACACTGACGGGTATTGCCAATACCAATGTACTCAACCTGAATCACCGGCAAGGGTATATGTTGTTTATTCACGGTTCGAGGGCCTATGACCTTACCCTTAACCACCTGGGCACCCCCGATGCCACGGTATTGCGTAGCCGCGGAACTATAAAAACCGGCGACCAGCCAGTTGCGGTAGCTGCTACAGGATTTACACTGGTGGGGAATCCATATGCATCTTCTGTAGATTTCGACCAATTGCAACGGTCAAATGTCGGTAATAAATTTACCCTGTGGGATCCCAACCGGGCTGGAAGCTATGGGTTTGGAGGCTATGTTACATTTACAAAAGTGGGGCCTATATATGTGGCAGCGCCACCCCCTGTTTCCGCTGGAATTGGCCAGTACATTCAATCGGGCGCTGCTTTTTTTGTGGAAGGTACAGGAACAGCAGGCTCGGTTACATTCCAGGAGAAATCAAAAGTGGATAACAATGTAAGTACCGTTTTCCGTGCCACAGATTCAGCGATCAGTTCTATGCGCATCAATCTCATCAAAATCGCTGCAAGCACAGGTATTGAAACAGCAGTGGATGGAACGCTTGCAGTTTTTTCTTCCTGGGCTGAGCAGGGGGTTGATGACATAGATGCAGCCAAGAAATTGAATGACAACCAAAATATAAGCTTGCGCCGGGATGATAAGATATTGGCCATTGAAGCGAGGAAGCCCGTCGAAAGTATAGACACCCTGTTCTTGCATACTTCTCAATTACAACAAAGGAGTTATGTACTTGAATTGATCCCGGAGAATGTAGCCCGCCCGGGCTTACAAGCCTGGCTGGAAGACCGTTTCCTACAGCAGCAGGTATCACTACCGTTAACGGATACCAGCCTGTATACATTTACAGTCACTGCAGATACAGCCTCATCTTCCTCCAGCCGGTTTATCATCGTTTTTGAACAGCCTGTTGCAGGGCCTGTGCCTGTGCGGTTTACCAGCATGAAAGCGGTTTGTGAACAACAGTCAGTGGCGCTTCAATGGACAGTAGCAGAAGAATTGAACATCGATCATTATACTATTGAACATTCATCCAACGGTGCTTCCTTTACAGCCATAGGAGATGTGGCCGCCCGGCATCAGCCTGCCGGACTGTATCGGTTTATTCATTCAGGCATGGTAGCCCAGGATGGATATTATCGTATACGCAGTAACGGTAGTGCAGGGGACAGGAACTATAGCGACATCGTATTTGTAGCGGCATGTGAGGGACAATCCTTTATTGCTGTATATCCCAACCCCGTGGAGGATGCCGTGATGCAGCTACATTTTACGGGTCTACTATCAGGAAGTTACCAGTTACAATTGCTAAATGCAGAAGGAAGGATCATGTGGAAGGGGTTGTTGAAGCATAGTGGGGGAAGCAAACTCTACCGTATAACGATAGATCAAACACTGGCATCAGGGCAGTACCTGCTAAAAGTTCTTCAGCCATCTGGAAACGTACAGTCCATCTCCTTGCTATTGAAGTAAAGGGGCCAATAATATTGTTCACCTGTGTTAATACCTGTAAAAATTTCTATCATTCCTAAATCAAACAGTTTATGAAAAAGTTGTTTCGTTCTTTCGGGAACTTGTTTTTACTCACCGGTATTTTATGTATTAATAAAGTAGTGGCACAAAACTATTTTGCCGGACCGGGAGCAGGAACCGGAAATACCGGGACGTATGTAATTGGTGTAGGATCCAATGCGCTGGGATCGTCTAATAGCGGAGGAGGAAATTCCGCTTTCGGGATTTCGGCTTTGTATAAAAACATTACCGGCTCTCAAAATGCTGCCAGTGGCGTACACGCTATGTTCAATAACACAACAGGTAGTTACAATATGGCAACAGGTAGGTCGGCATTGTATTCCAACACCTCAGGCTCTTCCAATACTGCTGGTGGTTACCAGAGCCTTTATTCAAATACTATAGGTTCCGAAAATTCGGCTTTTGGTGCTGAAGCTATGCGTAACAATACTTCTGGTAATTATAATACAGCTTTTGGGATGCAGTCGATGCGTTCTGTTACAACGGCTAGTTTTAACAGCGCATTCGGATGGCGGTCATTGTATGCCAATACATCTGGAACCTACAATACAGCCATTGGGTTGGCTGGTTTAGAAGCCAATACCACCGGAGCTGGCAATACTGCAGTAGGGGCATATGGTTTGCAATCCAATACTACGGGGGCTAACAATACTTCCTTAGGCAGCTATAGCCTGTCTCTTTCTACAACTGCCATTGGTAATACTGCCATTGGCGCAGAAGCTATGCGCAATACCAGTACCGGAGGCAATAATTGCGCCTTAGGCAGGAATGCGATGTTTTCAAATACTACAGGAACCAACAATGTGGCATCGGGGCATTCTTCACTTTATTCAAATGTGGGTGGTAACCAAAATACTGCAACAGGATACTCTAGCTTGTATGCCAATACATCTGGAAACAAAAACAATGCTTTTGGAGCTTATGCATTATCAGACAATACAACAGGAGTTGACAATGTTGCCTTAGGAACCAATAGCCTGCAATGGAATATCTCAGGTAATAGCAATGCTGCATTGGGAAACGGCTCATTGCAAAATATTACCGCTTCCTCATTTAATACTGCAATCGGCGGATATACGTCTGCGTCATTGCAAACTGGAAGCCATAACACGTCACTTGGGTTTTATGCGGGCCTTACTCATACAACATATACGCATTGTACTTTTTTGGGTTCAACTTCAGATGCATCTGTTAATGGATTAACCAACGCTACTGCCATTGGATATTTTGCCAGGGTAGATGCCAGCAATAAAGTGGTGATAGGGAATACAGCTGTTACATCCATTGGAGGCCAGGTTGGCTGGACGACCTACAGCGACCGTAGGTTGAAAAAGGATATACAGAAAAGTACACTGGGCCTTTCATTTATTAAATCACTCAACCCGGTTACATACCAATACACGGCAGAAGGGCAAAAGGATATTGTGTATACAGGGTTGATTGCACAGGAAGTGGATGAAGCTGCAAAAAAGCAAGGGGCAACCTTCAGCGGTGTAGACAAATCGGGATCGTATTGGGGTATCCGTTATGCTGAACTTACTGTACCTCTGATTAGCGCTGTTCAGGAAATCGAAGAAAAATATGAAGCAAAGATCAATGCACTTAATGAAAGAATAGAAAAGCTGGAAGCCTTGCTCCTGAAAGCACCCGCAGGTGAACAGGTGATCAAATTCGCTAATAAAGCCTCCTATTTATTGCAAAACCAGCCGAACCCTTTCAATACTTCTACCTATATTCAATATAATTTGCAGGAAGGAGTGAAAGAAGCTTTTATTGTGATCAACGACCTGTATGGAAAGACGCTAAAACAAATCAAACTTATTGCTGAAGGAAAAGGCAATGTCATCCTCAATGGGAGTGAATTCATGGCAGGGACTTATTCATGCAGCCTCATGGTAAATGGGCAGGTAGTGGATACCAAAATGATGGTGTTGGTAAAATAATACTGTAGCACCTTAATAAAACCGGTATAAGAGGGTAGTTTCATAAGTAGTATTTATCTGATATCTTTGGATAAATCTCGTATATGAAATTACCCTTGTTTATTTCCTTGTTGTTTGCAAGCCTTTTTTCATTTGGCCAGAAGGAGTTCAATGATCTGGATACAAAGCCAGAACCCATTCCGGCTGGTATCAAAGCTGTACGTACGGCCCATTCGGTAACACTCAGAGACCAGTCGAAATTAAATTATCATTCTTATGCCGGTTACCTCGACCTAAAAAATGATACCGGTAAAGTAGTTGCTAAAGTATTCTTCACTTATTATAAAAAGCTGGGAGCAGATCCAGCATCCAGGCCCATTTGTTTTGCTTTCAACGGGGGGCCCGGTTCATCTTCCGTTTGGTTGCATATGGGGGCATTGGGCCCTCGCCGGGTGGCGCTCAAAGATGATGGTACTACTACCGGCCCTCCTTACAAGGTCATTAACAACGAATTTACCTGGCTCGATCAAAGCGACCTGGTATTTATCGATCCTGTGGCTACCGGGTACAGCCGTCCGGTGAACGGGGAGCCAGCCAGGCAATTCCACGGCTTCAATGAAGATGTACAAAGCATGGCAGCTTTCATCCGCAGCTTCTTATCTTCCTATGAACGATGGGCTTCCCCCAAATTCCTGGCAGGCGAGAGTTATGGCACTGTACGAGCAGCAGGCCTCGCAAAATACCTCACCGATAATTATCGTATATACCTCAACGGTATCATGTTGATCTCACCGGTATTAAATTTCGCGAGCAAGGATTATGCGATTGGAAATGACCTGCCAAGGATCCTTTACCTGCCAAGCTATACGGCCGCGGCCTGGTACCATAAAAAGCTTCCACCAGCTTTACAGTCCGATTTAAAAAAAGCATTGAAGGAAAGCGAGGCTTTTGCCATGGGCGAATATGCCACAGCGTTATTGAAAGGCGACCATATTGAACCCGCCGAGAAATTTGCGCTGGCAGATAAGATCAGTTATTATACAGGTATCAGTAAAGAATTTATCATCCGTTCTAATTTAAGGGTAAGTGAAAACAGGTTTTACAAAGAACTGAGAAGAGCAGACGGGCTCAGCATTGGGAGGCTGGATGCCCGTTTCACCGGTAGGAATTTTGATGACGCCGGTGAAAATGTTGATTTTGACCCTTCCTTCA
>JBPOHG010000214.1:0-11741 GCA_052035835.1 Bacteroidota bacterium
CGGAACAAAGGCGGCTAACCGTGCACGTTATATGGCCGGTGCTACATATCTCCACCTGAAAGATTTCGACAAAGCCATAAAATACCTCAAGGAATTTGATGGCAATGGCGCCTATCAGGTACAAAGCAGGGCTTATATCATGCTTGGGCATGCGTATGCCGAAAAGAAGCAAACCGAAGAAGCTTTAACCTATTATAAAAAAGCCGCCTCTGTAAATGAAAAAGACGAGGCAATGGCACCTGATGCCCTTATTACTGCTGCTTCTTATGCACAAGCTACTGGCAAAACAAAGGATGCCATTGAATTGTATACCAAACTGAAAGAGAAATACCCTTCTTTTATTGGTGTTAGCAATGGTGATGTAGACAAAGAACTGGCCCGCCTGGGAGAGTTCAACTAGAGGTAATTTTAACCAGTATTGAATTATGGCTTTCAGCTCAACAAACATTTTTGATACAACAGGCATCCGTTTACCAAAGGATGCCTGTGTTGTTATTGTGCGTACCGATTGGAACGCAGCAACCATCAACAAACTCGAAGAAGGTTGTTTGGAGGTTTTAAAGCAACATGGCATTCAGTATCATATTCTTTCGGTGCCAGGGGCATTTGAGATCAGTTTTGCTGTGAAACATTATTGGGATACACACAAATACCGCGATAATAAACCACATGCCTTTATTACTTTAGGCTGTGTATTACGCGGCGACACACCGCATTTCGATTATGTATGCCAGGCCGTTACCAATGGGGTATTGCAACTCAATCTGCAGTTGCCCGTTCCTGTAATATTTGGTGTCCTTACTGTAGACAACCAGGAACAGGCCGACGAAAGAACCGGAGGCCGGCATGGGCACAAAGGCGCAGAAGCTGCCTCAACTGCTATTAAAATGATGGCTTTTACATACCAGTGCAAACCATCACAGGGCCCGGTTGCTTAATACCGGTCCACCCACAAAAACCCGGATCGTTCATGAAGGTTCAGTTATTCATACCATGCTTTGTTGACCAGCTTTTTCCGCAAACAGCCTTTAATATGGTGAAAGTGCTTGAAAAAGCCTGTTGCGAAGTTGAATACAATACGAACCAAACCTGTTGCGGCCAGCCAGCATTCAATGCCGGGTTTTGGGATGACGCCCGTGATGTGGCAGCTAAATTCCTCCGGGATTTTAATACACCAGATTATATCGTTTCCCCCAGTGCCAGTTGCACCGGATTTGTAAGAAACTATTATCCAAAATTATTTGAAAACAGCGCCTCACATATCCAGGTAAAAGAACTTGGCAAAAAAGTATTTGAGTTCACTGAGTTCTTAACAGATGTACTGAAAATAGAGAATTTTGGAGCTAGTTTACCAGGTAAAGCTACTTATCATGATAGTTGTGCCGCTTTACGTGAATGCCGGATCAAAGAGGGCCCCCGATCCCTGCTGGGACATGTAAAAGGCCTTGAACTGGTAGAAATGCAGGATAACGAGACATGCTGTGGTTTTGGTGGAACCTTCTCAGTAAAATTTGAGGCGATCTCCCTTGGTATGGCCGAACAAAAAGTGCAACATGCAATGGCTACCGGTGCCGAATACCTGATTTCTACTGACCTTAGTTGTCTGATGCAATTGGATGGGTATATTAAGAACAAGAACCTGCCCATTAAAACCATGCATATGGCTGATGTACTCGCAAGCGGCTGGGAATAACCTATCTGTTTTCATAGAACAGTTCCTGCGAATTTTTTTCCGGATTTAATTTTCATGTAAATAATAACAGGAATAGTCTGTTATCTTTTTTTATTTTTGATGGATATTAAATGCCTCTCAGCAAACATTTCTAATCAATTCTTTTAAACAAAATTCAATGGCATACTGGCTGGTAAAATCTGAACCATTTAAATACAGTTGGGATCAATTTGTAAGGGATAAGCAAACAACCTGGGATGGGGTTAGGAATTATGCGGCCCGCAATAACCTTCGTGCCATGAAAAAAGGGGAGGAGGTATTATTTTATCATAGCAATGAAGGGGTAGAAATTGTGGGCATTGCAAAAGTTGCAAAAGAAGCCTACCAGGATCCTACCACCAACGATCCTGCCTGGCTGGTCGTAGATCTAAAGCCTGTGAGAAAATTAAAAAAACCTGTTAGCCTTACTGCTATTAAAGCAGAAAAGCAGCTGGCCAATATGGATCTCGTGAGGCTTGGCCGCCTGTCGGTACAAACCGTGAAGGAGGAAGAATGGAAGATGGTGATGCAGATGGCGGAGGAGAAGTTATAATAGCTGATTGTATTTCCTTTAACATAAGATCTGGGTTACATCGTTTATGCAATTGGTATAAAATGTCATCTGTATATTTAAACCAACTGACATGAAACAAGTACTTTTTCCCATCTCATTTTTTCTCTTCCTTTTATTAAATGCCTGTAACAGCCAATCAAAGAAACAGGACGCAGCTACGGTTACGCTGGCAGATGCCAATGGCAATGGAACCCAACAGGAAATGATCAATGATCAGCAAAGCCCGCTACAACAGCCCACTGTTGTAACAGACTCCGGCGGTGCCCGGGTTATATCAACTCCACAGGTTCAACAAGACTGGGACAAAAAAATCATAAAAAACGGAAGTTTAAAACTGGAAGTAAAAGAATTTAAAAAATCGGGAGACGCCATCAGGCAAAGTATAAAAAAATCGGGTGGTTATATTTCACAGGAAGAACAAAACCTGGTGGATGAAAAATCTGAAACTACATTAACCATCAAAGTGCCGGTAGCTCAGTTTGAAGACCTCATGAATGAGTTATCTGGTTTATCGGCAAAAGTAATCGAAAGGAAAATTTCAACGGATGATGTAACTACAGAGTTTATCGACACGAAGTCGAGGCTGGAAGCCAAGAAACAAATGCGGCTGAAATACCTCGATTTCTTAAAGCAGTCGAAAAACATGGATGAAGTGTTACAGGTTCAAAAAGAAATCAATGGGATCCAGGAAGAAATTGAAGCAGCAATGGGTAGGATTGGATATATATATCAACAAGCAGCTTTTAGTACAATTTCACTTACATTTTATGAACCTTCTGCAAATTTCAAACCGATCGATGAAAACCCCACATTTCTCAAGAGAGCCAGTCAGGCATTTTCAACAGGTATGCAATGGTTGGGTAATTTACTGGTTGGATTGATTTCTGTTTGGCCTTTGCTGCTCATTTTAGTCATCGGGTTCCTGGTATTTAAGAATCGCATAAGTTTCAATTCGGGAAAAAGAACAGCGCCAAATCACAATAGCCATTAGTATTTTATTACTGCTAATTATTAAATCCGAAATTTGCTGAAAGCTATTAACGGATGTCGGAATTAAAAAAACACATAGTCGTTCTAACAGGTGCAGGTATTTCAGCCGAAAGCGGATTAAAAACATTTCGAGATAGTGATGGGTTGTGGATGGGATATAATATCGAAGATGTTGCCACACCCGGGGCTTTCTTTAAAAATCCGCAACTGGTACTCGATTTTTATAATATGCGGCGAAAGGAGGTCGCTTTCGCTCAACCCAACGCTGCACATGATGCATTGGCAGCATTGGAGAAAATTTACCGGGTAAGCATCGTTACGCAAAATATAGATGACCTGCATGAGCGGGCTGGTTCAACCCATGTGCTTCACCTGCATGGAGAGATTTTCAAGATGAGGAGTACTGCAAATGAGCAGCTCATCTCAGATATAAGACACGATATCATGCTGGGGGATAAAGCGCCCGACGGGTCGCAATGGAGGCCTCATATTGTATGGTTTGAAGAACCCGTTCCCATGATTGAGAAAGCGGCAGCGCTCATGCAGGAAGCTGATATTTTTGTTCTGGTAGGAACATCTTTGCAAGTGTATCCTGCAGCCGGGCTCATCCACTATGTGCCTGATGAAGTACCCAAATATATAATTGATAAAAAAATACCTCCTGTAAATAAATTCAATAACCTACAGTTATTTGAACAATCGGCCACAGAAGGAATGGCAAAGCTTTTTGAAGTGTTGGTATCCTAGTTGCGTGTTTCCCTGAAAGAAATACCATGGTGCTTTAATTCTTCCAATACCGGCTCATAAATATTTTTTGTAACAGGTATATGAACTCCTGTCATCCTGATCCTGCCTTCCAGGATCATTTTTGCAGCAATACCTAGTGGGAGCCCAACTGTTTTTGCCATAGCCGTGTGAACATGGTCATCGCCTTTCACAACCAACGCACTTTTGATTGAATGTTGCTTGCTGCCCAGCATGTACTCAAATTCATGCAGCATAACGATCATGTCTTTGTCTCCGGGCTTCAAGACCAGTTTCTTTTCTAAAGCAAATTGAAGCACATCGGCAGCACTGCAAAAGCCTTTGTTGATCTTGGTGTCAGCATCATCCAACCCCAGGAAAAACAATTGTTTGAGTGTGAGATTGGCTTCCCGCATTTTTGCAGCCATCACAGAAGCTGCATTGTTCTTAACTTCTTCGAGTTCGATATTTTTAAGATCGCCTGAAGCATCTACCATCATAAAATTATCGGGCACTTCTTCACCCTGTTGTTTTGCTTTTTCTTCTGTTTCCATCAATTGCATCAGGTTATCGAGCAATGATTTTGTTTCAGAAAAACGTTCACTTAGTTTTTGATCGAGCCACTGTTCAAACCCATGGCGCTGCAGGTGTTCTTTGAAAAATGCCTGCAATGACAAGCCATCTGTTTGATAAGCGGGAGTTTCATCTGTAAATTTTAAATCAACCAGGTTTTTCCAACCGTACATAAAATCAGGATAGCGAAGGGTAGTTCGTACAAAAGTAGCTGCATCCTGAAGCCCATACACATCAATATATGGCAGGCTGTTACGGTTAGGGTAGAAACTAAAAATCATTTTTTCATCATTGTCTAATAACACATTCCTGTCGGCTGCAAACAAAGATTCGTATGGCTCTTCAACAATACGACCATGGTCTTTATAAATGGCGCCGGCTTTTCCTGCCAGCACTACATTGCGTGGGTTCCAGCTGATTTTGTAGTTCCAGGGATTATCATCACTCTCCGGCGCTACAAGTCCGCCGCAGTGGCTTTTAAAGGATGTAATGGTTCCTCCTTCATTTCTGATCTCATCAATTATTTGCATCGCACTCATGTGATCGATTCCGGGATCAAGGCCCATTTCACACAAGAATAAAATTCCCTTTTCATTCACCTTGTCTTGTAGCGATAAAATTGCATCGTCTGCATAGGAAGCAGTGAGCAGGCTTTTCCCAAATTCAATACAATCTTTTGCGATAAGAATATGCAAAGCTGGGGGCATCATGGATATCACGATGGATGCCTCTTTAATCAATGCCCTTCTGCTGGAAGCGTCATTGATATCCAGTTCGATGCTGGTAGATTTTGGGTGGCCCCCCGTTTTTTCTTCAATCAGTTGGCGGTTGGCATCTGCAATGCTGATCTGCCAGTCCATTGTAGTCGCTTCCTGCAACAAGTAATCAATGAGTACGGTAGCCGATTTACCAGCGCCAAACAAGAGTATATTTTCCAAGAATAATATTTTTGGCAAGATAACCTCTTCGGGAGGAACTGCCAAAGCAGGATGGCCTTCTACAGGCATAAAATGGCGCTATTTCGAGGGTGTTTTATGTCATAAAACATATCCCCAGCAGAAAGATCGGATTCAACCGGTTTAATTGTCCACAAACCCTCGTTTTTATGTGTAAAAACAGCCTTAAAAAGGCTTGTTTTTTAAGGGTTTACACGCCTAAAAACCGTATCTTCGCCGCCTATTATAACGTATGGAAAATCAGGAGCAATTTGAAGGGGAAAACCCCAATAACAGAGGTAAAATAATCCCGGTAAATATTGAAGAGCAAATGAAGACATCTTACATCGATTATTCGATGAGTGTCATCGTAGGCCGTGCACTTCCCGATGTGAGGGATGGATTAAAACCTGTACACCGAAGGGTATTGTACGGGATGAGTGAACTGGGGAACAACAGTAACAAACCTTATAAGAAATCTGCCCGTATTGTGGGAGAGGTGATGGGTAAATACCATCCTCATGGAGACTCTTCTATTTACGATACCATGGTTCGTATGGCACAGGATTGGTCGATGCGGTATAAAATGATCGATGGACAGGGAAACTTTGGAAACCAGGATGGCGACCCGCCGGCGGCCATGCGTTATACGGAAGTGCGCATGGAGAAGTTTGCCGAAGCCATGATGGAAGATATCGAAAAGGAAACTGTGGATTTCCAACTCAATTTCGATGATTCACTGAAGGAACCAACGGTATTGCCTACACGCATTCCGCAATTGTTGCTCAATGGCAGCAGTGGTATTGCGGTGGGGATGGCTACCAACATGATGCCCCATAACCTCAATGAAGTGGTGGATGGATGTATTGCGTATATCGATAACAATGACATCAGCCTCGAGGAACTTATCAAGCATATCAAGGCGCCCGATTTCCCAACCGGGGGTAGTATCTACGGATACGAAGGCGTGAAAGCCGCCCTGTATACAGGACGCGGCAGGGTAGTGTTGCGTGGAAAAACTACGGTGGAAGCCGACTCAAAAGGAAAGGAAAAAATTATCATCACCGAGATCCCGTACCAGGTAAACAGGGATACGCTTTGCCAGAAAATTGGTGAACTGATCAATGATAAAACCATCGATGGGATCAGTTATATCAACAATGAAAGCAATATCAAGGAAGGTACCCGTATCGTATTAGAATTGCGCAGAGATGCCGTAGCACAAGTGGTGATTAACCAGTTGTACAAGCACTCCGACCTGCAAACATCGTACGGTACCAATAATGTGGCACTTGTAAAAGGCCGTCCAAGGATATTGAACGTTAAGCAACTCGTTTCCGAATTTGTGGAGTTCAGGCACGAAGTTGTGATCCGCCGTACCCAGTATGAATTAAGAAAAGCGGAAGAAAGAGCGCATATCCTTGAAGGTTATATCATCGCACTCGATAACCTGGATGCTGTGATAAAATTGATCAGGGAAAGTGCAACGCCCAATATTGCACAGGAAGGGTTGATGAGTTCATTCGGTATGACCGAGATACAGTCCAAAGCGGTGCTCGAATTAAGGCTGCAGCGGCTTACAGGAATGGAAATCGACAAGATCAGGGAAGAACATGCAGAGATCATGCGGTTGATACAGCGCCTGAAAGAAATCCTCGCCAATGAAGGAATGCGGTTCGATATTATCAAGACAGAACTCCTGGAGGTTAAAGCCAAATTTGGCGACGACCGCAAAACAGAAATTGTATATGCTGATGATGAGATAGACATGCTCGACCTCATTGAAGAAGAAGACGTGGTGGTAACCATATCACACCTTGGTTATATCAAACGTACATCAGCCACCGAATACCGCCAGCAAAGAAGGGGTGGCCGGGGTGCCAAGGGAAGCAGTACACGCCAGGAAGATTATATCGAACACCTGTTTGTGGCTTCCACCCATCATACTTTATTGTTCTTTACTGAAAAAGGCCGTTGCTTTTGGTTAAAAGTGTACCAGATACCCGAAGGGGATAAAACCAGTAAAGGAAGGGCTATACAGAACCTCGTGCAGATCCCGCCCGATGATAAAGTGCGGGCAATTATCGATATCCCTAACCTTGAAGACGAAACTTATGTAAACAGCCACTACATTGTGCTGTGTACCAGTAAAGGTATCATCAAGAAAACAGATCTGAAAGATTTCAGCCGCCCAAGGCAAAATGGTATCAACGCCATAAATATCCTTGATGGCGACCAGTTGCTGGCTGCCAGGTTAACCGACGGAAATTGTGAAATCATGTTGGCAGTAAGAAGTGGCAGGGCAATTCGTTTCCATGAAAGCACCGTTAGAAGTACAGGCCGCGGCGGAATTGGCGTGTACGGTATTGAGGTTGATGAAGCAAACGACACAGTAGTGGGAATGATCTGTGTAAATAAAGAAGACAAAACAAAAACTGTTTTGGTAGTGAGTGAAAAGGGATATGGCAAACGTACGTTCCTCGATGATCCTGAAACAGGTGAAGCCAATTACAGGGTCACCAACAGGGGTGGTAAAGGCGTGAAGACGATTAACGTCACCGATAAAACCGGCGGATTGGTGGGGCTACTGGATGTGACAGAAAAAGAAGACCTCATGATTACCTGTGTAAGTGGCATCACCATTCGTATGGCAGTGAAAGATATCAGTGAACTGGGACGGGCCACACAGGGTGTAAAACTAATACGGGTAGACGAAGGGGATGAAATTGCAGCCATTACACAACTGGATGAAATGGAAGAAGAGCCGGAAGGTATGGTTGATGGTGAAGCTGAGAATGGAGAAAACAATCATGAATCCAGCGATGCTACTTCAAGTGCTGAAGATGCACCCGAATCACCCGACGCTTAAATAAAATTGTTGTCAATTGAAAGCCATTGGATCAAATCCGATGGCTTTTTTATTTGGCGGGGGAATATTTATTGGTCTGAAGCAGGAATGGCCGCCAATAAGGAAAAATGCACCGAAAGGCTGGTGAATTGTAATTGTTCATTTACATAGAGGATATGAACGAGTTCGTTGCCATTCATATCAAACTGGTTGTATTTTCCAAAACCGGTAATTGTAAACTGAATTTGTTTTTTATCCTCAAATTCCTGCAACTGCAAAGCGACCCGTTGGCCAATGTATAATTGGTGTGACATATTGCATCTTTTAGGCAAAGGTATTGATTGAATGAAATCCATGTATCTCAAAGCCTGATGGCTAAATAAAAAGCATAACCTAAGGTTTAGCGTATAGGGCTTTATTATGTTAATGCAGGTTAGCTGTGTGGAGTGAGGGGCTTAAATTATTCATGGAAGCCCCGAAATGAAGCAGCGTAATTTGTTTTAATCTTCCAGTGTGGCGAGGGAGGGATTTAAATAAATTACTTTCGCCTGCTTAACATAATATTAATTATAAGGCAGAATAGTATTTTTGAAACTGAAAAGCAATGCTTTGCACGAAACGGATGATGGTGAATACATAGCCATGTTCAGGTCTCCAACTTAAATGCGGTACTTTTGTAACATGCTCAACTCAACATCGGTTCGCCAGGAATGGATCGGGAAATTAGGGATTGAATCTCTGAATGAAATGCAGGAAGCCAGCATTCAATCCATTAGTAAACAAGATCAGATAATCTTGCTCTCATCCACCGGTTCGGGGAAAACCCTGGCTTATCTGATTCCATTGTTGGAATCTGTAGACCCTAATAATAAAATGACTCAGGCGCTTGTTATGGTCCCTTCTCGAGAACTGGCGCTTCAGGTTGAATCGGTTTTGAAAAAAATGCAACCCGGGTACAAAATCACTGCCTGCTACGGTGGCCATAAAAGGGAAATTGAAGAGAATAACCTGCTTCAGGCACCAGCCATCATCATCGGTACTGCTGGCCGCATGGCTGATCATCTTCGTCGCGGAAATATCAATCCCTCCGCTATTCAATTCCTGGTACTCGATGAATTTGATAAAATGCTCGAATTGGGTTTCCTGGAAGAAATGCAATTCATTCTCCAGTCCCTGCCCGCTGTAAAAAAACGGATGCTGACTTCTGCAACGGCTGCTGTTGAGATACCCGCCTTTGTGGAAATGAATGAAGCCACCAGGTTAAATTATTTGTCTGATGCACCGCTTCCGGTTGAAAAACTGAGCATTCGGGTGATAGAATCTGGTCAGAAAGACAAACTTGACACACTCATTAACTTACTTTGCTTTCTCAGGGATACCTCTACAATCATTTTTTGCAATCACCGCGATGCCGTTGAACGTACCAGTTCTTATTTGAATGAAAATGGGATCCTCAATGTTTTTTACCATGGAGGCATGGAGCAGCACGACCGCGAAGTTGCACTCTGCAAATTCAGGAATGGGACTTCCAATGTGCTTGTTACTACCGACCTCGCGAGCCGTGGACTTGATATTGCACATATCCGCAGCGTTGTTCATTACCACCTTCCTCCCGATGAGCAATCCTTTACCCATCGCAATGGACGCACTGCAAGAATGGATGCTACCGGTAACGTTTACCTGCTTATTGGGCCCGAAGAAAAAGTGCCGGAATATACCATCGGGGAATCAGTTTTATTTGCGTTGCCAGAAGGCCTCGGTTTGCCTGATAAACCAAAATGGAGCACCATTTTTATTGCCGCAGGAAAGAAAAACAAGATCAATAAAATTGACATAGTTGGTTTTCTAACCAATAAAGGGAAATTGAAAAAAGATGAAATCGGTTTGATAGAAGTAAAAGATTTTGCTGCTTTTGCGGCTATCCGCAAATCAAAGGCCGGGATCCTGCTTGAGCAGATTAAAAATGAAAAAATTAAAAATCAGAAAGTGAAAATCGCATTGGCGAAATAATCATCCAGGGTTTGCTTACATACCTTGCGGCCTCATCATCGGATTGCCAGCACCCGGGATCCCCATTTGTACACCCTGTTGCTGCGAAGCAAATTTGTTTAACCTGAAAACAAAACTTAACAGGAAATACCTGCCGAGCCGATTTGTACGGGTATCTGTAATTGAAGTACCAGTTACGCTCCTGCTAATGCTGGTATTCTCATTGAGTAAATCAAAAGCTTGTAGCTTCACTGAACCATTTTTCTTTTTAAACAATTGCTTTTCAATGGTGCTGTTGATGATCAGTGGATTTGCATTTATGTTGTCTGCAAAACCTGAGTTGAAGGTTTTGTCAATATCATAGCTAATGATAAAATCATGTGGGAGAAAAAACCTTGCGCTGTTTGATAAAACCCAGGCACCCGTATTCGCATTTTGATTAGTGAGTACCGAATATTTGCTGCTGTTGAGGCTATAGTTTACACTAAGCGTCGTTTCCATCCACTTTTTTATTTTAATATCTGTTGCAAATCGCTGGCCTATAATCCAGTTACGGCCTGTATTCTTTAACACTTTATCGGCCGAATCGGTAACAAAAGAAATGTTGTTGTTGTAGGTAATATTGCCTCCAAAAGTGAAAACAAATTTCCTGTTTTGTATGGGCTTTGAAATATTATAAAAACCCAGCACAGTAAAAAAACCATCACTGTTCAGGTAACGGGTTTCCTGCACATTCATCCGCACCTGTTTCACATTGTTTACAATTTTATCATTTGTAAACGAAGCAGTAATGTTGCCAAAGAAAACATTGCCACTGATAAAATCGAAGTTGTTATATCGCATGCTCAGGGTATTGGTGAATTCGGGCCTTAATGCCGGGTTGCCAATAGTAATGAATTGTGGATTTGAATAATCGTATACCGGTTGTAACTGGCTAAATGAAGGCTGGCTTGTGCTTCCGTTATAATTGATGTTGAATGACCTGCTCCGCGAAAAATTATATGCAAACCTGATCACTGGGTAATAGTTCACTATATGCTGCGTATACTTTGTTTTGGCCCCGGTAAAAGTATTGCTTTCGATGGTTGCCGGCTGAACTGCCAATCCAATTGTATAATTATATTTTTTTTCAGTGGTCCTGAAATTAACGCCAAACCTGTTCGTCGTATATACGTTATCGTAGATGCTGCTCAGTGAATCAATATATGTCTTATTGCCAGTGGATGGGTCTAATACAAATGTTTGCCTGTCGTTACCGGTAAATTGTAGGTTGTACGCATAATTGAATTCGAGGTTGCGCTTTTTACTCAGGGGCTCGGTATAAGATACCCTGGCGCCATAATTATGGTTCTTATTGTCCTGTAAAATATTCTGGTC
>JBPOHG010000103.1:0-3904 GCA_052035835.1 Bacteroidota bacterium
GAAAATTTTTAAAAAAGGTAAGATAATAAAAAAGGCGACATTGCTGCCGCCTTGATTCATTTCATTCGGTGATTTATTTTTTTAAAGCTGTTTTGTAAAGGATCCACCCCATGGCAGCAAAAAATGCTACACCCAATACATAATACATGTTCGTTCCTGCATTGTGTGAAATAGCTTCTTCCATACTGATGGCTTTGAGGAAACGGTCGCCGCTTTCACTGCCCGATACAAAAGCAATGATTACACCGGCAACAGCGCCGCCTGCCACGAGGCCAGTTGCGAAAAGGCTTCCTTTGCCTAACTCTTCGTCTTCGGGGGTTGATGCAATGTTATCTTTTTTCTTTTTCATATCTACCAATCCTTTGATAGCGCCTCCTACAAATATCGGCAGTGTGGTAGAAAGTGGAAGATATGCCCCTACCGCAAAACTCAATGCTTTAATTCCGCAGAGTTCCATCACTATGGCAAGAAAGACACCAACAAAAACATATTGCCAATCCAGGTTAAACGATAATATTCCTTTGATGAGTGTTGCCATCAATGTCGCTTGAGGGGCAGGATATTTTTCTGTTCCGATGGCATGATGAATGCCCTGTGACAGCATTTCGGCATTGGGTTTATCAAGGTACTTAATGGTGACGCCAATGACAATGGAAGAAACAATGGCTCCTATAAAAAGTGCAATTTGTTGGTTACGGGGAGTGGCGCCAACAATATAGCCACTTTTGAGGTCCTGGGAAGTGGCTCCTGCATTGGCCGCAGCAATGCATATCATTCCACCTACGACCAATACGAGGGGTTCATATGCTTCACCCGTCCATCCTACGGCCATAAAAATTAAGCTGGTACCCATTACCGTTGCAATGGTCATTCCGCTGATGGGGTTATTGGAAGAGCCAATCAGCCCTACGATCCTTGAAGATACTGTTACAAATAAGGCTCCGAATATGATCACAAGGATGCCAATCAGTAGTTTTTGAAGGATACTGTCTCCGGGTACCTGAGGCAATACCGATATCAGTAATACCAGGGCCAGGCTTCCGAAGCCTACCACTTTAATATCCAGGTCACGGTCGGTACGTGAAATCGAGTTGGCTTCACCGTTAGTTTTGCTCTTAATTGAATGGAAGCTCCCTTTCACCGATTTTATAATCGTAGGGATGGTTTTAATCAATGTAATGATACCCCCGGCTGCTACGGCGCCTGCACCAATCTGGCGGATAAATGCATAATAAATGGCGGCTGAATAGTCATTGAAAGTGTGTGTGGCAGCATTCCATCCGCCTTTGCCACCGTCTTTGGCGATATCAGCCAGGTACCCGAGTTTTACCAGTTGCTTTGCAATCGTGTCTGCAGGCACAATGGAAGAAAGCAGGGGGATCAATACGAGCCAGCTCAGTACGCCACCCGCCACGAGCACACCGGCAATTCTTGGTCCGATGATATAGCCTACGCCCAGGTATTCGGGCGTAATTTCCCCACTGATTTTGGCAGAAGGGAAAAATTTATTGGTTTGTTTGGTAACAAACTCCGGTGTTTCAGCAATTACACGTACTATTTTTTGAAGCACGGCATACAGGAAAGCTACGCCCAGGCCCCAGAAAGCAGTTTTGGCAAAGTCGCCTCCTTTTTCCCCGGCTTTTAAGACATCGCCGCAGGCGGTTCCTTCCGGATAAGGAAGGGTTTCATGTTCATTTACGATCAGTGCTTTTCTAAGGGGCACCATCAGCAGCGTTCCCAGCATACCACCTACAATGGCTAAAATAAGGATGGTGAGGTAATTAAAATACGAAGCACTGTCGGGTGAAGACAGGAATAAGAAACCTGGCAATGTGAAGGCAACGCCTGAAGCAATGCTTTCCCCGGCGCTTCCGGTTGTTTGTATGATATTGTTTTCTAAAATGGTGGTTTTGAAAAACTTACGCCCAAGTGTAATCGCAATTACTGCAATAGGGATGGAAGCAGAAACTGTTAGCCCGGCTTTGAGTGCGAGGTAAACGGTGGCGGCGCCAAATATGACCCCAAACAAACTTCCAAGCAGGATTGATTTTACCGTAAGTTCATTCATTACCGTTTGAGGCGAAATGAATGGCTGAAATATTTTTTTCTCAGACATAAGCAGTTGGTTTGAACTAGGAAGATAAATAAAAAGGCGATACCAGAAGGTATCGCCTTTTTAAAAGATAGATTATTTGTTACCTGATTCCATGCATCATTTTTTTAAGCTTAGGGCTTAGCATGAAAAGCAATACGGCAGCCAATCCGCACAGTATTACGAATACCATAAAAAATTCAAATAAATTATGGATGGTAAAGCCGGCGAAGGTTGGATAGTCAATACTGATTTTTTTATCAGCGAGTAATTTTAATTGTTCAGCAGTTGGAGTAATTTTTTTATCAAGCACATCTTGTAAGTTGATACCCATAGTAGTTGCTTCTTTAAATTGTTCTCCGGTTGCTGGTAAAATAGAGCCTAGTGTGCCCGCTAAGGCATAACCAGATGCATTTGAAAGAAAAAACACCCCATACAAAAGAGAAGAGAACCTTTTTGGTGAGAGCTTTCCAACCAGTGAAAGGCCGATTGGTGAAAGGCACAATTCACCCAATGTTTGAATAAGATAGAGGAGGATTAACCATTTTACTGCAAGCAAGCCACTGTTACCAAGATCTTTCACATTGTGTGCAATGATAAAATAGCTTAGAGCGATCAATGCCAATCCAATGGCTTGTTTTACAGGGGATATAGGCTCTTTACCTTTTGCTCTTAGTTTATCCCATAAAATACTGAAAGGTACCGCTAATGCCACCACGAAGATTCCGTTAAAAATTTGCACCATCGATGGAGGCATATCCCAACCAAAGAAGTTGCGGTCGGTTTGATTGTCTGCTATAAACGTTAATGAAGAACCAGCTTGTTCAAAAGCTGCCCAGAAAAATATAATAAAGAATGAAACTATATAAATTACCAGGATCCGGTCTCTTTCAATTTTTGTAATGGATGTATCAGAGATAATTAATCCTGCTAATGTTAAGCCACTCGCATAAATGATAGAATAAATTACATTCTGCCCGAAAACATAAAAAAACAATAATGCCAGCCCTGCAAAAGCTGCAACTGCTATCATGATGGAAGTTTGGGAGAAATTGGCTTTTTGAGATTCTCCTTCTTCATAATCTTCAGCCATATTTTTAGAAGGGAGCCCTCCAATAGCCCTTCCTTCAGGGGTAACTACATATTTATCTTTTAGAAAATAAAAAGTAAGTGTACCGATGATCATAGCGATTGAAGCAGCGAGGTATCCCCATTTGAACGCATAAATATCACGTACCCCGTCTTTCACAACATCTCCAACAATTGGGCAGATCAATTGTCCGAGGAATGCCCCAAGATTAATTCCCATGTAAAAAATGGTAAATGCTGTATCCAGTTTGTTCTTTTCAGATTTTGGGTACAGGCTGCCAACCATACTGGAAATATTGGGCTTAAAAAAGCCATTGCCAAATATGATAATGCCAAGTGCTACATACAATAAAGTTTTGGCTAGTTCCAGATTGCTGGAAAAAATACTGGCACTAAAAAATAATAGCATTTGTCCAACAGCCATTAACGAACCTCCCAAAAGGATGCAATACCTGTTGCCAAGAAACCTGTCGGCGATAAAACCACCTAACATAGGCGTCAGATAGCATAAACCCAGAAACCCTCCATAAATGAGCGAAGACTGTTCTTTGCTCATCATTAATGCGTTAACAATAAATAGGGTTAGGATTGTTCTCATTCCGTAGAAATTGAAACGCTCCCACATTTCGGTACCAAATAGGACCCATAATCCTTTCGGATGTCCCTGTTTTACTCCTTGTTCATTCATATTAAGTTGGTTTTAAATGCTTGAATCAATTATAT
>JBPOHG010000205.1:0-2063 GCA_052035835.1 Bacteroidota bacterium
GTGCGATTACCTGGTTATTCGGCCAAATTATATATAATAATTTGAAAATCAAATATTTTTTATGTTAGAGCCAAAGAATATGACTCTATAGTCTGGAATGCTTAAAATAATTTGGTGTAAGGATACAGTATCACCACAGCATCAAAACAGTACCAGCTAAGTATTAGGAAGAGTATCAAAAGAGTATGAAGGGAGTATGACAGGAGTATGAGACCTGCTGCCCATATGCATACCAGCAGCTACTCTCGGGCATACCAACAGTACCGGGTATGTATGGCGGTAGTATATAAACTGCTGCTGTATAGTATGAACTGTTTCCGTCAAAAACCTTTTCCGTTCTTTATTATAAAAACTTCTGTTCCGTTTTGTGCTTTTTTGCTACCTGCCTGTCCAACAGGTAAGGTAGCCCTACAACTAGTAAAAAATTATTATTATAAATAACCCACTCACTCTTCCTGCAGGAAAGTAACGGACTGGTGGAAGCGCTGTACTACTTTTAGATTGTGCTTTAAGGCAGGTTGTTGCGAAGATTAAACTGACTAATCACTCCAAAAACTGCGGTAAATATTATTACTCCATATTTACTTCTGCCCTATGCCGTAATAAAAAGAATATCAGCGATGGCCGTCCCAGCCGGTTTGCCATGGGCCGTTGTTGCCATACCGCCAGTGGCCGGTAAAACTTTTTCCATCGGCTGAAAGAGTGAATTCAAATTCTCCGGCATCATTGGGTGGCTGGTAGCTGGGGGCTTCAGACCAGTTGCCGCTAAGCTTATTTCCATTGATAGTGCCGCTTATTTTTCCTTTGTCATGCTCGTAGGTGCCGGTAATGCTGTTGCCGTTTTGTACTATTACCATCTTACCCCATTTGGTTTGCCAGGTGCCTGCGCATTGAGTGTTGATTGTTTTTTCCGGGGCTACGGGCTTGTCGGTAATGGGAACAGGTTTACCGGCAATTCCTTTTTTATCAATCAAAACCTGCTGCCCCTCCGGCAGCAATAAGGGCTTGTTGGTTTTTTGCCATATCTCCGGCGAGCCCTCAAAGTTGCGTATGAGGGATGTACCATTTTGATACAAACTTACTTCCACCTTCGACCGCAGTTTGATGGCTAACATGTCGCCGCCTAATTTGGTAGCGCCGATAAACTGCATGAACTGCATGATGGGCCCCGGTGATACAGCTGTACTTTTTTTGAGCAATAGCTGCAAACCGGCTTCCATGGCTTTATCACTTAATTCATCACCGGCTTTTTCCGCAACTTTGCCGGCAGCAGCTTGTATGGTAATAGCATTTTCCGTGTATTCCCATTGTTGGGTACTGCTGAAATGCCCGCCCCGCAGGGTAAGTATCCAGTGTGTTTGTGATTTATTGGTGAAATAAACCACCGTGCCATCGAGAAACTTTACCCAGAGTTCTGCGCCCAGGGGCATGCGCAGCTGATCGCCGGATACGACATTGACGGTGGTTCCTTTTTTAATGGTTTTGCCGTTCAATGAAGGACAATTGCCGAGGTTGCATTTGTTGACGAGGATGGTGCAAAGGGCATTGATGGTGGCGGTGGCTTCCAGTTTTTCGTTTCGGGTTTCACCGGTTTGCTTGTTGATGAGTGTTACATAAAAAATCGCTTTTACTGTTTTGGGCAGCAGGAGTTTTTCTTTTTCACCAAAATGGGCATATTCAAAATTGAAATCCGCTTCTTTGGTGCCGGGTGCAGTGTTAATTTCAAGTCCGCTTTCGGTGGTGTACACATAAAAGCCATCAAGTGCATCCACATCAGGTGCAAAGCGGCCCTGCAACGGGTTGCGGGCACCGATGGTGATAAACTGGATGGAATAATCTTTTTGCCAGCTATCATTTAGCTTCAGGTGATAACGAAGGGCAATGGGTTTGTCTTCATTGAAAGGAAGGTCTTTGCCGGTGATATAGCTGTAGGATAATGGCGGGCCTTGTGGTTTGGATGCTACTACAGCCTGTGCGCCCCATGTTCCTTTTGAAGTTGATTGTTTTTGTACAGTGGCATCATACACTTCATAACTGCCATTGCCTTTGCCATTATTGAGTGA
>JBPOHG010000184.1:0-3207 GCA_052035835.1 Bacteroidota bacterium
AAAACGACCGGAAGGCCAACCTGGTTGCGGTTAGGGATTACCGTTATGCTTCGATGATGAAAGAACGATACCCGCTGCATCAGTATAAAAGAAGTGCACGCATCCTTAGAGACCTGCGGGCCATTAAAACGCCCCTGGAAGTTGACGTGATGCAGAAAGCAATTGATATCACCGAGCAAACATTTCGCAGGTTGCTTGGCTTTATCAGGCCGGGTGTAATGGAATATGAAATTGAAGCAGAGATTTACCATTCATTTTTGTCGCTACGTGCAACAGGGCCGGCTTATGGTTCCATCATTGCCAGTGGAGACCGGGCAAGGGTACTGCATTATGTTGAAAACAACCAGGAATGTAAAGAGGGGGAACTGATATTAATGGACTTTGGCGCAGAATATGGCAACTATTGCGCCGACCTCACCCGAACAGTTCCTGTGAGCGGCAAGTTCACGCGCCGGCAAAAAACCGTGTACAACGCCTGTCTCCACTTGCACAGGTATGCAGCAAGTATCCTCAAGCCAGGCATCAGTATCATAGATTACACAGAAAAAGTGGGAGACGAAGCTACCGTTGTATTTCAAAAAATTGGCCTGTTACGCAAATCAGAAATAAAAAATGAAGATCCCGAGAACCGGGCTTACAGAAAATATTTATACCATGGCATTTCTCATCACCTTGGTATTGATGTGCACGACCTGGGTACCCGCACAGAGCCGGTAAAAGCAGGTATGGTATTTACAGTAGAACCTGGTATTTATATTGAAGAAGAGCAAATGGGCATACGCATTGAGAATAATTTCTGGATCACCCGTAACGGCAACAAAGACCTGATGAAGCATATTCCTATTGAGGTGGAAGATATCGAAGCACTCATGAAGAAGCGATAAACCCTTACGGATACACTCAACAGTTTTTTTGACCTTATTTTTGTTTCATGAAACAAATCCCTAACCTGTTTACATTGCTCAACCTTATTTTTGGTTGCCTGGCCATTGTGGTTACACTTCAAAACGGCATTGTCATACAATATAATGCCGAAGGTTCACAACTTGTGGAAATACCCGAACAAATATGGATGGCATCAATGTTCATTGGCCTGGCCGGGTTGGTAGATTTTCTTGATGGTTTTGTAGCCAGGTTATTCAATGCCAGTTCCGAAATGGGTAAGCAGCTCGATTCACTTGCCGATGTGGTAAGTTTTGGCGCAGCCCCTTCTATCATCCTTTACCAGTTCCTGCGGATGGCTTGGGCTAAAGAAGAGGATGGGATCAATGTTTCCCTGATGTGGCTGGTACCTGCTTTTTTTATAGCGGCAGCCGCTGCATACCGGCTGGCGAAATTCAATCTTGATACAAAACAGCAATATGGTTTCAGGGGGGTTCCAACACCAGCTGTTGGTTTATTCATTGCATCTTTTCCGTTAATTTACTGGCATGCCTCCAGCGAAATAATCCTCCAGGTTTTGTTAAATAAATGGGCACTTTATGCGATCATTTTATTGGTTTGCTGGCTGATGGTAAGCAATATCCCCATTATGGCACTGAAGTTTAAATCGATGGCGCTGAAAGATAATCTGCCTAAACTGGTAATGCTTGTGGTTGCAGTTGTAGCAGTGTTGTTATTGCAATGGCTGGCTGTACCTGTAATATTCATCTGTTATATTCTTTTATCTTTGCTGTTCAAAAATCAAATGTCATGACCTTTACTGCTCAAATCAAAGTGATGCCCTTAAAAGACCTGCTCGACCCTCAGGGAAAAGCCGTGTTGGGTGGTTTGCAAAACCTGGGTGTTGGTTCGGTATCAGATGTGAGGATTGGTAAACATATCGATTTGCAGTTACAAGCGTCCAGTAAGGAGGAAGCACATGCTATAGCTTCAGAAGCAGCCAAAAAATTACTGGCGAATCCTGTCATGGAAATGTTCGAAATTACTATCGGGTAAGCATACCTGTCATCTTATCGGTTTAACCGCAAAGCATAAGCCTGCCATTCATGCTCTATCTTGTTCCATCTCCCATAGGTAATCTTGGCGACATGACTTTCAGGTCGGTAGAAGTATTAAAATCTGTAGACCTCATCCTGGCAGAAGATACCCGTACATCTTCCGTTTTGCTCAACCATTATCAAATCAGCAAACCCATTTCCCCCTATCATCAACACAATGAACACCGCATTGTAGCGCACCTGGTAGAACAACTTCAATCAGGAAAACAAATGGCGCTGATTACAGATGCTGGTACACCAGGTATCAGCGACCCTGCATACCTTTTGGTAAAAGCCTGTGTAGATCATCATATAGAAGTTCAATGCCTGCCGGGTGCTACGGCTTTTGTGCCGGCTTTGGTAAACAGCGGATTGCCAACAACGAGTTTTTGTTTCGAAGGTTTTTTGCCTTTAAAAAAAGGAAGGCAAACTTTCCTCAAAAAAATGGCACTCGAAGAAAGGACGATGGTCTTTTATGAAAGCCCCATGCGCCTGGTTAAAACCCTGGCAAATTTTATAGAATACTTTGGTGAAGATAGAAGGTGTTCTGTGAGCAGGGAATTAAGTAAGAAGTTTGAAGAAAACAAAAGAGGCACCCTGAAGGAAGTGCACGATTATTTCAACGGCAAATCTGTAAAAGGAGAAATCGTAATTGTAGTAGAAGGGAAAGCCGATTAATATTTTACAATAATTTCTTCGGGTTTCTTCCTTTTGATATCGGGTACCCAGCACTCATCAGCAGCATAGCCAACAGGGATCAAGAGAAAGGGTTTTTCATTCTCGGGGCGATCCAGGATTTTGGATAAAAAATTCATGGGCGAAGGTGTATGGGTAAGTGCCACAAGGCCTGCATGGTGCAGGGCTGCCAGCAAAAATCCACAGGCAATCCCGCAACTCTCTGTTACATAATAATTAGGATGCTTGTGGTTGCCTGCTTCTATTTCATAACTGCGCTTAAAAACAATAATGAGATAGGGGGCTATTTCAAGAAATGGCTTTTGCCAGTCGGTGCCAATGGGGGCAAGATCGCGAAGCCATTCATCGCTCATACGGTTGTCATAGCTTTCCTTTTCTTCTTTCTCTGCTGCTTCCCTGATTTGTCTTTTTATTTCGGGGTTGCTCACAATACAAAAAGTCCAGGGTTGTTTATGGGCGCCACTGGGGGCAGTAGAGGCGGTTAGGATGGCATTTTCAATAATTTCAATGGGCAGTTCTTTCGGTGAAAAAT
>JBPOHG010000068.1:0-29316 GCA_052035835.1 Bacteroidota bacterium
AAATATAGTTAACTGATGGCCTTAATGAAAAGGAAATGGTCAATAGTGTATTGCATATACCTGCAACGGGTACAAGATACGCAAAATCATCCAATGATCAGTTCATTTTAAAAGGAGCTTCCAGCAAAAAGGCAGGAATAAGGACGTGGAAGTGCTTTTTGTTGTTCAGGTTTTCGAGCAGGTAGGTACCCTGCATCTTGCCCATTTCGGTGCGCAGGTTGCATCCGCTGATATATTGATAGGAACTGGCAGGCGGAATAACTGGCTGTACGCCAACAACACCTTCACCTTCCACTTCTTTGATGGTACCATTGCTGTCGTAGATGGTCCACCTTCTTCTTAGCAGTTTTACGGGGAACTCGTTGCTGTTTTCTATCGTGATCTTATAGGCAAACATAAATTCACTGTTCACAGGATTGCTGTACTCCGACTGATAGAAAGTTTCAACGCTAACCTTTACCCCTCCGGATATTTTAGAATTCATGCATGAACATTTTATGTAAAATAATAAAAAAATCGGTTGTTAATAGTATTTTTATTAACCTAACAAGATGTTAAAATGGCCCAGGATAAACACTTTTATAAAAATGACGAGATTACCGTGTTATGGCAGCCAAAACTGTGCGCCCATTCGGGGATATGTTTCAAGGGCCTGCCAGCTGTATTTGACCCTCGGAGAAAACCATGGATAATGCTCGAAAATGCCACTACAAATGCAATTGTAGCACAGGTACAAAAATGCCCAAGCGGGGCGTTGAGTTTTACGCTTAACAACAGTGAGGATCAACCGAATTCATAGTTTTTTGCTATGCTGGTACCCGTTTTTGTGTAGCCATTGCAAAATCTTATCACGCTGATCGCCCTGAACCAGTATTTCGCCGTCTTTGGCCGAGCCGCCGGTTCCGCAGTAATTTTTCAATTGTTTTACCATCGTTTCCCTGTCGGCATCCGTGCCCACAAACCCTTCTACAAGCGTTACAGCTTTACCGGCCCGGTGCTTTGTTTCGAGCCTTACTTTTATTTTTTGTTGTGCCGGATGGAGAGTCGCTGCTTCGGGCGCTTCTTCATAAGAAGGCTGGTAACCGGGGTCGGTAGAATACACAATGCCCGAAACAGGTATTTTCTTTTTAGACATACTGGTTATTGTATTATAACTGCTTTTAAACTAAGGTCTACACTGGTAGCCTGATGAATGATGGCCCCGCTTGATATAAAGTCAACCCCGGTTTCGGCATATTGTTCCAGGTTATTGTAATGAATGCCGCCGCTTGCTTCTGTTTCATAACGGTTACCTATCAACGCCAGTGCCTCCTTTATTTGTACAGGCGTAAAATTATCCAACATGATTCGATGTACCATACCAATATTGAGTACCCGTTTAACATCTTCGATGGTTCGGGTTTCTACTTCAATTTTCATCCCTGGCTTTTTTGCTGCCACATATCCGGCTGCCATTTGAATGGCTTTTTCTATTGAGCCGCAATAATCAATGTGATTGTCTTTTAACATGACCATATCATACAATCCAAAACGATGGTTCACGGCTCCTCCTATGCGTACAGCTTCTTTTTCGAGCAACCTGAAATTGGGAGTAGTTTTCCTGGTATCGAGCAGCCTGGTATGGTAAGGCCTGAGTTTTTCGGTGTATGAACGGGTAAGCCCGGCAATGCCACTCATCCGTTGCATACAGTTTAAAGCAAGCCGCTCACATTTGAGGATGGTATGAACGGAAGCTTCTACTTCAAAAGCGATGTCACCATATTTCATGGTATCGCCATCTGCCATATAACTTTTGAAAATGGCTGATGGTTCCACTTGCTTAAATATTGCTTCAGCCACTGCCATGCCGGCAAGTACCCCATCCTGTTTTACTTTCAATATTGCTTTGCCTTTTGCATCCGCAGCAATACAAGACAGGGTAGAATGGTCCCCATCTCCTATATCTTCCTGCAATGCATGGCTGATCAATGCCGCCAATTGTTCCTGATAGTTCATACATCAAAGCTACGGATAGAAATGAAAAAGGCCCCAATGAAGGGCCTTAGATGTTATTGAAAATAATTTTTACCGGTTTTCGAACCTGATTTCCTGTAATACCTGCTTGTCGCCTTTTTGCTTCATGTATACAGTTGTTCTGAAAGAACCATTTTTGGTAGACAATGTTCCAATGCAATATTGGGAGCCAGCATTTTCGCCTTTATGCAGAATTTCAAAACCTTTTACAGGATGTATGCTGAAGAAATCCCTGATGATCACTTCCGCCTGGTTTTTACTGTAACTGTTACTTTTATCAGGGAGCGTTATTTCAACGGTGTTGTCGAAATATTTTGCAATCTGTGTGGCATTGCCATTTTTCAAAGCTGTTACGATTTCATCAATACCCGAATTGGATACAGTGAAAGCTCCCAGGATCAACAACGCACAAAACCATGTAAACAACTTTTTCATGCAATCGAATTTACGTTTATTCTTTGATTTAAAAACGTACCAGCCCTGTTAAAATTGCAGTTTTTGGCAACAATTTTACTGTTGTTTAAACAAATAAAAACAGGGTTTAGTTGCAAATATTTAGCTTTACAGCATGGAAAACAAGAAGATTATCCTGATTATCATGGATGGATGGGGACTTGGGAAAGTGAAGGAAAGTGATGCCATTCAGCATGCCGATGTTCCTTTTGTGAGCGGTTTATACCAGCAATACCCCCATACCACACTGATTACCTGTGGTGAAGAAGTGGGGTTGCCTGCCGGTCAAATGGGAAATAGTGAAGTGGGGCACCTCAACCTGGGCGCCGGCCGGATTGTGTACCAGGAATTACAGCGCATAAACGTAGCCATCAGGGACGGATCATTTATGCAGAACCCGGTATTGCTTGATGCCATCCGCTATGCAAAAGACAATAACAAAACATTGCACCTGATGGGGCTGCTAAGCGATGGTGGCGTGCACTCCCATATCAATCATCTGAAAGCAATTTTATCGCTTTGCAAATCCCTGCAATTTGAAAATGTACTGGTTCATGCTTTTACCGATGGCCGTGATACAGACCCCAAAGCTGGAATTGGCTATGTACAGGATTTATTATCCCATATGGCCAATAGCACGGGTAATATTGCCAGTATTACCGGGCGGTACTATGCAATGGACCGAGACAAACGTTGGGAAAGGGTGAAGATTGCATATGATGCGATGGTACATGCCGTAGGAACGAAAACCGATCATTTTGTTACCAGTATGGAAAACTCCTATCATGAGTCGGTAACCGATGAATTTATTAAACCCCTGATCAATAATAAACTGCACAAATCTACCATACAACATGGCGATTCAGTGATCTGTTTTAATTTCCGTACCGATCGTTGCAGGGAAATCACCGAAGTGCTTACCCAAACTGATATGCCGGAGTTTGGGATGCGAACACTCGACCTTCAATATACCACCATGACACAATACGACCAGAAATTTAAAAATGTGTCGGTGGTATTCGACAATGATGACCTTAGGAATACACTCGGGGAGATTTTATCTAAACACGGAAAAACACAACTGCGTATTGCCGAAACCGAAAAGTATCCGCATGTTAGTTTCTTTTTCAGCGGTGGCAGGGAATTGCCTTTTGAAGGGGAAAACCGCATCATGATCCCTTCGCCTAAAGTGGCCACCTACGACCTTCAGCCAGAAATGAGTGCACATGAAGTGACCAGCGCTGTTGTAGCTGAAATTCAGGAGCACTCTCCCGATTTCATTTGCCTCAATTTTGCCAATGCCGATATGGTTGGTCATACCGGGGTTTGGAATGCGGTGATCAAAGCTGTAGAAACAGTAGACCGATGCGTTGAAAAAGTGGTGACGGCAGCCCTTGAGAAAGGGTATACCATATTATTAACGGCCGATCATGGCAATGCCGATTATGAGATCAATGATGACGGGACTCCAAATACAGCTCACACCCTTAACCCGGTTCCCTTATTTGTAATTGATAATCAGTGGAAAGGAACTGTTGAGCCCGGGAAGTTAGGAGATATCGCCCCCACTATTTTAACACTGATGAACCTTCCAATTCCACCCGAAATGAAAGGGAATATCTTAATCAAAGCTAATTAAAATGAAACGCATTGTCAAAAAACTGCTCCAGCTACTGGTGATTGTACTTGTTTTATTTCAGTTTTATCCAAGGCCCGAGAAAAATACTTCCGACCAAATCGGTAAAAATTCTATAGAAATTGTACATGTTGTACCATCACCCGTGTTAAATATTTTGAAAACAAGCTGTTATGACTGCCATAGCAACAATACGGTCTATCCCTGGTATTCGAGGATACAACCGGTAGCACTTTGGTTAGATGACCATATCAGGGAAGGCAAATCGGAATTGAACTTTTCTGAATTTGGTAGTTATTCTATTCGCCGGCAATACCGGAAACTGGAAGAAATCAATGAAGAAGTGAAAGAGGATGAAATGCCGTTAAAATCATATACCTTTATACACGGCGATGCAAAACTGGGCCAGGAGCAAAAACTTATACTGGCCAACTGGGTAACAGCGCTCAGGGACAGTTTTGCCAATAACTATCCAGCCGACAGCCTGATTAGAAAAAAATAGATCCGTTCTTACTACCCTCTGAATGATAAAGTAAAATACCTCTTTGCTGGTGCAGCTATCAGCATTGCAATATTGTCTATTTTTATACGGCACAAAATCTACCTACTATGACCGAAGAGCAAATGCTTGCCGGAAGTATAAAAAATAATGCCTCTGCACAGGAGGTATTGTACAATAGGTTCAGCCCGCGTATGCTGGGCGTGTGTTACCGTTTTGCGAAAAACCGTGAAGATGCTGAAGATATGTTGCAGGAAGGGTTTATCAAGGTTTTCACACAACTCCACCAGTATAGAAATGAAGGGGCGCTGGAAGGATGGATCAGAAGGATCATTGTTCACACCTGCATAAATATTCTCAAGAAGAACAAAAAATTTTCAGAAAGTGTGGACATCATCCATGCACACAGCATTCATGTGAAGGAAGACATGATTCCTTCCATTATGCAGGCGAAGCAAGTGGTTGAGTGCATTCGATTGTTGCCGATTGGATATAGAACAGTGTTAAACCTCTATGCCATAGAAGGTTTTTCTCATCGGGAAATTGCGAATATGCTCGAAATTGAAGAAAGTACCAGCCGCAGCCAGTATACAAGGGCCAAAGCAATGCTGGAAGAAATTTTGGTTAAGAAGAATATTATTCAGAAACAGAAGACGAGGGCTTCATTCAGCTCGGCGGCTTCACTTTTATAGATAACAGGTTTAATGAACAACATGTTTGCATTACCAGGGAACTAAAGCTTTTTGTGAAAGATGGAAAACAAGTTTTATACAGATCATTTTGAACAGTTTTTGAAGGAAACTGTAGAGGATTTCAGGATGTATCCTTCGAAGCGTGTTTGGAATAGCATTTACAATAATATTCATCCGGGGCGTAAATGGCCTTCGCTTGCCACCTGCCTGCTGGTTGCTTTTTCATTGGTAATTTATAGTGCATCTAACCAAACCCATCCAACTGTACAAATAAGCAATACTCCAACAACCAATTCATATCCTCAAAACAACCTTCACCTTGCGTCCGTTGTTAATCCTGCAGCTACCCAACAGGTTGTTTCCAATACTGCCTTCCCTGCTCAACAGGATTTTACGGCAGATAACGCTACTCCATCTGCTACAGGAACAATCAATGATCAAGCGGTAGGCAATAATTTCGTGAGCAGGGATGAAGACGTTTCGGCACAAGTAAATAAATCTGGCTTGTATACTCCGTCCCGCAGTAGCCTTCAAATCGGTAACGCGGCCATGGGTATCGATGCTTCTTCAACAGAAGATATTTCTAACGGATCCCTCATGGCCCGTTATGGATCACCTGCTTTCACTTCAGCAGCAGACGGGCAAGCGGAGTTGGTTTCCATCGTAAGAAAACCTTTGGTAAAAAAACGTACTGTTACCAGCTTTACAGATAAAGAATGGATGGAAGATTTTGCCTTTCACAACAAACCAACTGAAAAATGGAAGGGCAGGCTTGCTTACCAATTGTATGCTACGCCATCTGTAGGTTACAGAAGCATGTCTAAGAACAGCAGCCAGGAAATACCAACTTCTTCATTAACCCCTCCTCCGGGCACCAACAGCAATAGGGCCGAAGATCATGGGTTTACCCACGCCCCCAGCTGGAACCTGGAAGCAGGAGGAGCTTTTTTATTAAGTGTGTCTAAATCCTTGCGTGTAAAAGCCGGTATGCAATTGAATTATACGCGTTACATGATTGAAGCAGATGCGATTGGCCATCCGGTGTTTTCCACCCTCCTGTTAAACAATGAACAGGGCAATGTTGAATTAGCGGCCAGGTCGAGTTCTTTTGCAAATGTTGCTTCGGGAAATGACGGAAATAACCGTCTTAACAATAGTACGTATCAGATCTCATTACCCATTGGAGCCGATTTCAAAATCGCCGGTTCAGAAAAATTCCAGTGGTATGCCGGGGCAACGATTCAGCCAACATTTGTAGTAGGCGGGAACCCATACCTGTTATCTGCCGACTCAAAGAATTATATCTATGATGTTTCATTGATGCGCAGATGGAACCTTAATACAAGTGTAGAAACTTTTATCAGCTATCAACTCGGTAATGGTGCAGTATTAAATGCAGGGCCGCAATTCCGTTACCAGTTACTCTCTACTTATGACAAACGATATACTTATGATGAGAAGCTCTATAACATAGGGCTGAAATTGGGTATCACCCGTAATTTCTAATGAAACTTCCAATTTATATCTTTGAACGCAGCAATGAAAATGCTGCGTTTTTATTTATTGTTAAACCGCTGTTGTAAAAGCTCATTTCAATTAATTTTGGATCATGAAAATTCTCTTTAGTTGTTTAACTGCGCTTATGTTATTCGCAGCATGCAAACAAAAAAGCAACACTGCTGAAGCTTCCCAAAAAATGCCTGCCCAGGAATTAGAAAAGCCTGGTTATTTTCCGGTGACCAATTATTTTCTGGGCCAGTTAACCGAGTTTAAAAACAATGGAATTAATCCACTGAAACTGGCCAAACAAAAAGACCGTACTGATTCTGTATGGGTAAAAGTGGAAGCCTTTGAAAAGGAATTCGCTGATTATTTATCGCCGCAAATAGACTCGGCAAGCCTTGCCCCATATTTTACTGAAAAAAAATTCCTGGACCAAACACTCAATGCCATTACCCTTTCATACGACCCCGTAAAACAGGTTCCAGCCGCATTCCCCTTACAAAAACTTGATATTTACATTGAGCCGGAGAAAAATACCGTTCAAAAGATTTACATGGTAAAAACATTGCCAGGCAATAAACAGCAACAACTCACCTGGCAGGCAGGGAAACAATGCCGTTCGATTGTAGTGTATGAATCAGCAGACGGAAAGCCGGTAATTGAAAATGAGACCATCATTAAATGGGATTTTGATGCACCATGACAGCTGCAGCGTTTTCTCATATTGCACCCGGTATCCCCACCCAACCTGGCATCTATAAATACTACGATGCCGCAAATGAACTTATTTATGTAGGGAAAGCAAAGCACCTGCGTAAAAGGGTAAGCAGTTATTTCAGCAAAACTTTTACCAATTATAAAACAGCCGAACTGGTTAGCCGTATCCACAAGATCGAATTCACCATTGTAAATAGTGAGCACGATGCTTTTTTGCTCGAAAACTCATTGATCAAGGAATACCAGCCAAAGTACAACATCGATCTCAAAGACGATAAAACCTTTCCTTACCTGGTGATAAAAAAAGAACATTTCCCCAGGGTATTTTTCACAAGGAAAAAAGTGAACGACGGTTCATTGTACCTAGGGCCATATACATCAGTAGGAAAAGTGAGGGAATTATTGGAACTCATCCGTCAAAAGATACCCTTGCGCACCTGCAAGCTACATCTTACGCAAAAAAATATTGCAGCGAGGAAGTTCAAGGTATGCCTCGAATACCACCTCGGTAATTGCAAAGGTCCTTGCGAAGCCTTGCAAACTGAAGAAGACTATAACAATAGCATAGAGCAATTGAAAAGCCTGTTAAAAGGCAATATGGCACCTGTCATGCAGGCTTTTAAAAAAGAATTGAAAGAACATGTGAGCCGGATGGAATTTGAGAAAGCCGCATTTTACCAGAGTAAGATTGAACAGTTGCAATTATACCAATCAAAATCAACCGTGGTAAATACCAACACCGGCACTGTTGATGTATTCAGCATATTGGAAGAAGGCGACCAGGCGTACGTAAATTACCTGGCTGTAAGCAATGGCAGTATCATTCTTACCAAAACCATCACACTCGAAAAAAAATTAGAAGAAACAAAAGAAGAAGTGCTTTCGTTTGCCATAGCTCAAATGCGCCAAACATTTAACAGCGAAGCAAAGGAGATCATTGTACCATTCACCATTGAATATCCTGAAGAGGGTATCCTGCTCACCATTCCAAAACTGGGAGATAAGAAAAAACTACTCGAACTATCTCAAAAGAATGTCAATTATTTTAAAGCTGAGCTAGATGCAAAAAAAATCCTGAAACTGGAAGGAAAAACAAATGATGAGAAGCAGGCCGTGTTGATACAACTGCAAAACGACCTTCAACTTACAGAAACACCCATGCATATTGAGTGTTTCGATAACTCCAACCTGCATGGCACAAATGCTGTAGCGGCCATGGTTTGTTTTAAGAACGGGGAACCCAGTAAAAAAGATTACCGCCATTTTAATATTAAAACCGTGAGCGGCATCAATGATTTTGCCTCTATGAAAGAAGTCGTTTACCGGAGGTATAAGCGGCTTACAGAAGAAGGCAGCACCCTGCCCCAGCTTATCATCATTGATGGAGGAAAAGGCCAGTTAAGCGCAGCGCTGGAAAGCATACAGGCGTTACAGTTAGTTGGTAAAACGACCCTGGTTGGACTTGCCAAAAACCAGGAAGAATTATTTTTTGCAAACGACCAACAATCGGTTCAACTGCCATGGAACAGTGAAAGTTTAAAATTAATCCGGCGTATCAGGGATGAAGTGCACCGCTTCGGTATAACATTTCACAGGAATAAAAGAAGCAAGAGTGCCATTAAAAATGAGCTTGAAGATATCCCGGGTATTGGCAGCCAAACAGCCGATTTATTATTAAAAACTTTCAGGTCTGTAAAGAAAATTAAAACGCTCCCTGCATCTGCGCTGGAAGAAGTAATAGGAAAATCTAAAGCAGCCATCGTAGCAGCTGCATTGGGAATGGATGAAGACGGATTAAAATAAAAAAGGGCCAGGATAGACATCCAGCCCCGCTTTAAAATCCAATATCCTATGAAAAACCGATGTAAAAGTACCGGAGTTCTATAGACCAGACAATACCCTATTTGGGGTATATTTCATAAAAAAGCCCCTTCCGGTTGGAAGGGGCTGGTTATTTTAACGATGTAATGATATTAATAACTCCAGAGATCCTGTTCGTAGTTGAAAATCTTTTCTTTTACATTTTCACCTTCAAACAATTGAAGAATACCGTTCTCTGTTAAACCGGGATAATTTTTAATATACCTGTCTTGCGGGTTGTCCATTGAACTTTTGATAATCCTTCCGCTAAACATACGGCTTTCGAATAATTCTTCCCAACTCATGCGGCCACCATAGTTTTTCGCATTGTACACTTCGTACCGTGCGAATACAGGGCGCATATCGGGGTAATATATCCAGAACAATTCTGTTTCCCCCAGGTTAACACCCATACTGGTAATTACATTTTTTACCGGTGCGATACCGAGGATACGCCAGAATAAACGGGAACTTTCTTTATCGAAAATTACTTCTTCTTTGATCCTGAATTTATAGAATGAATCGAGGTTGATCTCGTTGCGCATGAACTTGGTACCTGTTTGTTCTCCGTTTTCATTAAAAATGGGAACTTCTACAGAATCGCCACCAACCACTTTACTCACTTCTCCCTTGGTCATAGGAGTCGTAAAACGGTCATCTACGTTTGAGAAAACGGTTACGGCACTATCCTGTATTGCCTGCAGCAAAATGGAAATGAACCGCTGGTTACCATTATCAGCATCCGCTGTGTACATAAAAGGCAGGTTCATTTTTTCCCTGGTATCAATTTCCCTCCAGATACGATGGCGGTAAACCGCATCATCGGCACGGAGATGTTCGTATGCCAGGGGTGTCCTGTCTCTGAGTACAGATGTTTCCACTGCTTCATCGGGGCGCAAAGATTTTTTGATCGCCTTGATGGGCAGACTGTCGTTGGCAGGCTGTGGTGCTGCTGCAACAGTTGCAACGGTATCGGCAGTTGGAACAGTAGCCTGTATATTGGCCTTTGTTTTTGCCTTGGTAGTCCTTTTGGTTGATTTACGGCCTTTTTTCTGGGCATCAGCCACATTGGCTACACCGCAAAAAATAACCGCGAGCAAAAGAAACTTGAGAAACCTCATTTTCATAGTCATGTGTTTTATTAATATAGAGCGATAGATTTACCTTCAATAGACCTTACGCCATCCGGACCCTGCACCTTCACATTATCGAATGTTACTACAGAACCTGGTCCGCACCTTGAAATAAACGATTGTAATCCACTTAAATTGTTCCCATTGATGGTAGAAGTTGCTACGTTAGGGAAATTGGCACCTGAGAAATACACGGTTGCACTTACAACATTGAATTTCAGATCGAAATCAAATTGTTCCAATTCTGCACGGCAGAACTGCTGGCTCTTGAATTCTACAGATGGCATCCTTACTTTACCAGAACCTACTTTAAAAATTGGATCTGGGATTTTTTTAACGCGGAATTCGAAGCTGGTAGCTTTTTTATCAGCATTTACAGTAATGGTAGCCTTTCCAATAGCACTTACACGAACAGTTCTGGCAGAGCCATTCCCACTAATTGTTCCACCAGTCATTGAAACAGTGGTTCTGTCCCAACCTGTAGGTGAACCAATGGTTACCGGGTTGTCTACACCAATGTAAAACACATTCATTTTGTCGAGCATCACCGCTGCACCACCTGGGGTACCAACAGTATACTTTACATCAATGGACTTTGTTTCTTTTGTACCATCAGGTTTGGTAAATGTTACATTAACAGGTACACTGCGTTGGCCTGCACCGCTTGCTTTGGTCTTATAGACAGCTTTACCATCAGCGTCTACTGCTACGGAAGCACCAGCAATGGTGATGATGGGCTGAGCAGCTTTACTGAAAGCACCAACACCTGCGGTGATTTCCAGGTCTTCACCTGGCATTACATAGTTAGAACTTTGTCCAACCAGCGCACCAAATTGATCGTAAACAATTTTAACAGCACCGACCTGGTTGTGGCAATATGTAACAATGGCGTTTTCGGCATTCTTTACGTTGTTTTGGAACTTGCTCAACAAAGTAAGTGCAGCCACTGTTGGAGTCATATGAAAATAGGCTTCTGTGAACTCTTTTGCTTTTCCATCCTGACCAATTTGAGGTGATACATCAACCGGGAAAGTTTTTTCGAATTCTTTCCTGATTTCAGGATCAATATCAAGCATAGCTTTGGTGTAAGCTTTCAGCCTGTTCTCAAACTCTGGCCCTTGTTTTTTACCACCTTCACCACTACCAAACAAACGGGTAGCAGCTTCCAGGTCATCTTCTTTAAACTGCTCAACTTGTTTGCCTTCTATTGTTTCCATTTTTAAACCGGCTTCTTTTTTAAGCTCAGTTTTCAAATTGTTGATATAGGCATCCATGTCTTCCGACAGTTTTTTAGCGATCAAAGCCTTGTCATTCCAAGGTTTTGCTTTTTCTGCCGTCGTTGGATCATTTAACTTCATTTCCAGCGACTTGAAAAGTGTATTGTTTGCTGCGTTTAAGTTGTTGTTAGATGTTGTCAAACTCTTGTCCACAACCTTAAAAGCATTCAAAATCTCAGATGATACGTTCAGTGCCAGCAGTGCGGTAAGCACGAGGTACATCAGGTTGATCATCTTCTGCCGGGGCTCTTTAGGTAAAGCCATAACTATTGTTATTAATTATTTTTATGAATATTGTTTGGATTAAAACGGGCAATAAACCATTACTGCCTTCCCTGCATAGCGCTGAGCATGTTTCCGTAAACAGTGTTCAGTTTGCTGAGGTTGGTAGCCAATGCGCCAATTTGTTCTTTTGCTTTGTTGGCATCGTCTACGCTGCTCATCATAGCCTGGCTTGCTTCTGCCATCTTACCGTAGAAGCTATTCAACGCTTTCAGGTGGTTATTGCTTTCTTTTAATTCCAGTTCATAAATTGTATTGAGTGAACCCAGGTTTTTGGTTAATACCTGTACTTGTTCGTGGAAGCCTCTTGCACTTTCAGATGCATTGTTGAAAGAAGCCATGGTGTTGGCACTGTTGGTGAATGCAGAAGCCATAGAAGTGATGGCAGTAGTTGCTTCTTTTGTTTTAGAACTAAAGTCGCTGGTAGATTTTACTACGTCGCCAACTTCACTGATACCGGTAACGGTAGTACCTAATTTTTGGAAACCTTCGCCGAGTTTTTTCAGGTTTGCCGGTGTAATGTCAGCATCCTGTAACATTTTATCCATAGAAGCCAATGCCGGGTTACCAACTGGAACGGCTTTGTGTGCTCCTTTTTCAAAATCTTCCTTCACTGGCGGATAGATTAAATAAAGAATACCATACAGCAAGAAGATCAACGCCTCTGTATACAAACCAATCTTCAACCAAAGATCTGCGATCGGTGTGTGAAGAATTTTCTGCAGGGCTCCGAAGATTACAGCAGCAGCAGCAACAGAAACGGCAACGTCCATCCATTTACTAATGTTAGAAGGAATTTTAACTGACATGTTTTTTAAAATTTTAAGGTTTTTAAGTGGGGATTGTTTTTCGTTAAAAATTTAGAATATTTAACCCGTTCGAGGTTTGGAACAACCAGGAACGGGTTAAATTATTGCAATAAGATTGAATTAGAATTATTTCAGGGGATCTGTTTTATTTTTTTCCACGCTTGTTTACTGCAGAAGGTGGTAAGTCGAGCACACAACGGAATCCAATATAAGATTTAGCTGTATCCTGGTATTCATAGCTACGAGTGCTTGTTTGTAAGAAGTGGCCTACATCTTTCCAGCTACCGCCACGAACTACTTTACGTTTCATACGTGGAGGATCTGAATCCTTCGCATTCCAGCGAATATCAGGGTTCATATCGTGCTGGAAGTTATAGCTTCCTTCATAGTATAATGATGCAGTCCACTCAGCCACATTACCCGCCATATTATACAGGCCGAAATCGTTAGGCCAGTAAGCATCGGCCCTTACAGTGTAGAAACCTCCGTCTTCAGGATAATTTCCACGGCCTGGTTTAAAGTTGGCCAGCAAGCAACCTTTTTTGTTCCTGAGGTATGGACCGCCCCATGGGTATGGAGACTGTGAACGTCCGCCCCTTGCTGCATATTCCCACTGTGCTTCGTTTGGCAGCCTGAAATCTGACTCAGCAGATTTTTTCTTGCTTTCCAAATATGAATTCAGATAGTGAGAACGCCATTCGCAGAAAGCAGTGGCCTGCTTCCAGGAAACACCTACTACAGGGTAATTACCGTATGCAGGGTGGTTGAAATATCTTTTAGCCATTGGCTCGTTGTAAGAATATGCAAAGTCTCTTACCCAGCACAATGAATCGGGATATACAGGGATCTTTTGTTTTACGATAAAAGCAGAACGTGGAATGGTAACATCGCGGTTTTGCGCTGCTGCCTTGTAATCGAATACTTCAGACTGATAAACAATCTTTGTAGCATCCAATTCTTTTTTTCCGAAAATCCTGTTATCGGGAGTAACAATGATGGCATCGATTTTTTCGATCGTGGCTTTATCGCCCCATTTAATGGTAGCAGCCTTTTTCCAGTCAACATACTCGTTGCCATCCTGGCCTTGCTTCACCATACCCATCAATTTCGCACCGATAGAATCCCTTACCCAGTTGGTAAACTGGCGGTATTCGTTGTTGGTGATATCAGTGGCGTCCTTCAAGAATCCATTGATTGAAACAGATTTGTTACGGGAAGTGTAAGAGTAGTTTACATCTTCGTCACTGGGGCCCATGTGGAAAGTGCCAGGTGGGATATACACCATGCCGGGAGGCTTGGAAGGAGTCCACCTGCCCATAGGAGAAACCCCATGAAGCTGGCCGTCATTTGGCAATGACTTGCCCTTTTTTTTGCCTCCGAGCATTTTACAACTGCTGGAGCCTGCTGTGACAGCCAAAATGGCCATCAGGTAAAAAAACCGGTTGTTCATTTTTGTGTACTTTGTGGGTAATGGGCAAATGTAATGATAATTTTGATTAAAAATCACAACAGCTAATCTGAGTTACCATTAATTTTCCAACAATTTTGATCCTGAGATTCTTAAACGACTAAATTATTTAAATATTGTGAACCGAGGTGTTAAATGTCACGTTTTTTTAATAGATCCCGCACCTGGCTTATGTTTTTTACAGGAGAGTGACAATTAAAATTCCTGCAGATATAAACATCCGCCGGGCTTCCAAACACTTTATTTTGTAACAAAGGCCAGTTTGATTGGCTCCCGGAAGCCTGGTAAACCCTGAAAGGCTGGTATATGCCCAATATTTCATTCCCTACTCCTGCAACATCGTCTCCGGCCACCACCATCTCTGTGCTCCCCCACTGTAGCCATAGCAGCCCCATCCCCCAGCGGGCAAATGAATTTGGGTAACGGATGGCCGTATCTGTCATTTTTTTCAACATGCCTTCAGCAATATTCTTCCAATCTTCCCTTCCGGCCAGTATCGCAAGATACATGAGATTGTTTGCCATGGTACTATTGCCCGAAGCAGTAGCGCCATCATACAAATCGGGCTTTCGAAGCACAACATCCTGCTGGTTGTTGGAACTGAAGTAAAACATGCCCAACCCGCTATCAAAAAATTGATCGAAAACAATTTCTGTGAGGGACACTGCATCATGGCAGTATCGCTCTTCGCCGGTAATTTCCTGCAATAACAACAACCCTTCTAACAGGAATGCATAGTCATCGAGCATGGCTGCATGGCGTGCAATACCGTTTTTATAACTGTGAAATGCAATGCTTCCGTTTTGGGAAAAATTTGCTTTAAGAAATTCATACAATTCAATCGCCTCCTGCCGGTACCGGCCATCATTGCATGCTGCAGCCGCTTTACAAAAAGCGGTTAGCATTAAAGCATTCCACCCCAACAGGATTTTATCGTCGGTTGCCGGCCTGATGCGGCTGTTACGCAATTGCAGCAGCTGGCCTTCCATCCTGTTTAGCTTTTCTTCCAATTCGATGGCACTGATTTTATACCTGGTTGCAAACGCCTGGGCTTCATGCCTGCACCTCAAAATATTTTTACCTTCCCAGTTACCCTTCTCCGTTATATCGTACCAGTCGCAAAACATGGCTGCTTCATCCCCTAAAGCCTCGTTCACTTCAGATTGGCCCCAAACATAAAACTTACCTTCCTCCCCTTCGCTATCTGCATCCAAAGCAGCATAAAAGCCGCCGCCCGGTGCTTTCATTTCTGCGATACAAAAACTCAATGTTTTATGAATGTACTTTTCAAAAACTGTATCACGGGTTAATTGGTATGCATCGCTACAACAAGCTACCAGCAATGCATTGTCATACAACATTTTTTCGAAATGGGGCGCCAGCCATTCTGCATCGGTACTGTACCTCGACATGCCTCCCCCCAGGTGATCGTATATGCCTCCCCGTAAGATGCTTTTTAATGAAAATAATGCGTGGCTGAGTGCACGTGGGTCGCCACTAAAAAAATGATACGCCATCAACCAGGAAATAGAAAAAAACTGGGGGAATTTAGGGGCCGCCCCAAAACCACCTCCTGCCTGGTCGGCCTGCTTCATGATATTCTCGTACATGGTTGACGGCATTTCCTTTGGCCGTTCTTCACCGGAAGGAGATGCAGAAGGTTTTGTAAAAAAAGCAACCGTATTGCCCATATGTTGCAACAAAGAAGCAGCCTGTGCCTCCACTTCGTCCCGCCTTAACTGCCAGGCCGATGACATTTGTTGCAAAACATCCATCCAGGAAGCCCGGTTGAAAGCCTGCCGGGGAGGGAAATAAGTACCCCCATAAAATGGTTTTGCTGCTGTTGTTAAAAAAACATTCAAAGGCCACCCGCCGCTACCTGTGATTACCTGCACGGCATCCATATAAATCTGGTCAAGGTCGGGCCGCTCTTCCCGGTCGATTTTTATGTTGATAAAATGGGCGTTCATATAAGCCGCCACTTGAGGGTCCTCGAAGCTCTCACGCTCCATCACATGGCACCAGTGGCAGGCTGCATATCCAATGCTAACAAGAATGGGTTTGTCCTGTTCTTTGGCCAATTGCAGGGCTTTTTCGCCCCAGGGGTACCAATGCACCGGGTTATGCGCATGCTGAAGTAGGTACAGACTGGTTTCATGTACCAGTTCGTTCACATAGCTTTCTTTCATTGATTAAAAATACACAAAGAAGAAAAGGCCGTAAAAAGAAAAAGGGGGCTTATTTTTTGCCAGCTTCCAGGAGGAATTTTTCCAGAGCGCTCACCATACTGGGGGCCTGGGGCTTAGGGGCTTTGATAAAAAGATTGAGCCCCGCATCTTCTGCAGCTTTAAATGTAGTGGCACCAAAGGCGGCGATCTTTGTTCCGTTCTGTTTGAACTTGGGGAAGTTTTCGAGCAAACTTTTCACTCCGCCCGGGGTGAAGAAACAGATGACATCGTAGTTACGGGCAATTACATCTTTTACATCATTGCTGATGATCTTATATAACACCGGAGTGGCGTAACCGCAGTTGTTGTTCTTTAGCCAGTTGGTGATTTCGCTATCGAATGATTCGGAACAAGGGTAGAGGAACTTTTCATTGTCTTTGTGCTTATTGATCACATCAAAAAGGCTTTTATTAAGGCCGTCGGCTCCGTAAAAAACTTTGCGCTTGCGATACAGGATAAATTTTTGAAGGTAGAGGGCTACCGATTCGGTGATACAGAAATATTTGGTATCCTGTGAAACGGTTACTTTCATTTCCTCGCAGATACGGAAGAAGTGATCAATGGCATTGCGGCTTGTAAAAATTACGGCGGTATAAGCAGCAATTTCTATCTTTTGCTTGCGGAATTCCTTCGACGGGATTCCTTCCACAACAATAAAAGGATGGAAATCAAGGTTCAGGCCATACTTGCTTGCCAAATCGTAGTACGGAGATTTAGTACCTTCTGGTTTGGGCTGGGTTATAAGTATTTTCTTCACTGACTGATTAGCGGCACCCGCTTTTTTTACATCGTTCTTTATCATACTTACGAATCCAAATGGTGCTGCAAAATTAGAGATTTTTAGTCACAATTACCAAAGCTGCCTTATAAATCAGTAAAATGGGGAGTAGTTCTATGCCAATTATGTATAATAGAAAATGAAACCTGCTTACTTTCAGCCTGTTTTGCAGCAGCCCGTATGAACGAAGAAACCTTTGCGCCAGCATCAGCGCAATGAGGATATACGATGCAATCACGGCCACACGTATGACCGGATAGGAGGAGAATGCAATCACAATAACTATCGGAACCAGTAATAGTGCAATCATCTTATTGATGAGAAAGACAATGAAAATATAGGTCTCGGCCTCCTGGCTGAAGCCGGTAAGCCATCCTGCGAATTTCAACACCAGGTATTTACAAAGGTAGATGGCCAATACCGCCAGCACGCACCATAGCAGGATGATGGGACGGTCGTAACCTACCCTGCCAAAGAAAACCAGCAGCAGGTAAATGTACAACCCGCTTATGACCACAAAAAAAACATTGAAAAAAAGCGAGGGCAGTTTGGCTTGCAATAGCTGGTCGGTAAGTTGGCTCTGGCGAAGCGAAGTATTAAAAAACACCCTCAACAAATTGGTAAAATACCTGTCGAAACTCACTTTTATTATTCCAAGAAAAAGGAACAATACCGCCAGGAAATAGAAGATAGCATCCTTTGAAACAAAATGCCGTATTTGAATGGTTGCCTTTACCGCTTTTCCCTTGCTGTTGAGAAAGCGATGGTCATTGAGTAAAGCGGTTAATGGGTCTTTTTGGGATGGGGCGATTGAATCAACGCTTATGGTGCCCAACGGCCAGCGGCGCAGGGTATCTCCTTGCTGCGCATTGCTACAGATCGAAAAGCACAAAAAAGAACAGAAAACGAAAATGAAAAAAGGTTTCAAGCCTGATGAATGTTATGATGCAAAAATAAGTGCTTTCGGTTTGCTTGTTAAAAGTAGTTGATATACCCAAAATGTATTTTAGATGCTTCCCGTAGGTTGAAACGTACATCGTTTCGTTTTCCGGCCGCATAGCTCAGGTTGAGGAGCCCCAGTTTAGTTTCATATACCAGCCCAATTCCTGCACTCACAAAACTGTTGTTCACATTTACCAACTGGTACTTGTTTTTTATCAGCCCTCCATCGGTGAAAAAAGCCAGGTAAGAATTCAAAGCAAGCAGAATGCGGTATTCAGCGGTAAATACGGCGTACCTGCTTGCATAAATGCTCTCTTCATCAAAACCACGGAGGAGTTTATACCCACCGATCTGGAACAATTCGTTGCGAAAAATCGCAGGGCTGTTGTACAACCCTGTATGCACCGCTGTTTTAAGCGTGGCTGCTTTTCCAAAAGGGAAATAATGTGCTGCAGCTAATTTTACTTTCAACTGATAGCTGCGCAGTTTTAGTGAATCGTACAAAGACGCATAATTGAAACCGGGATCTTTGATGCTGAGGATATCATTGTTGCGGCTGATATTTTTCACGCCAACCGTCGTTGTAATATTGATCTCATTGCCGTAACGAGGGTTATACCGGTAGTTGGTTTTATTCCATTCATAATTGATGCCAACATTAACTGCATTGACATCAATATTAGGTGGCAACTTCTTTTCGGCCTTGATGGCAAAGGTGTCGATGGCACCCGATAATAAACTCGTATTCTGCCATTGCACAAATAGTTTGCCGGCCTGCGTTGCCGACAGTACATATTGCAACCCAACCTGTGCATTGATCTGCAAAAAACTTGAATCCTTTTTAAAGAGGTCGAAAAGAAAATCGAAACCAAAGGGCGACCTGAAAATGTAAGGCTGGTTATACCCGATGTTCAACCGTGGTGATTTTACCTGCAGTTGCTGCCATTTCAGGAGCAGGCTTTCCCCGCCACCCAACAGGTTTTTCAGATCGAGGTTAACGTCGCCGGTTAGTTGCAGTTTGCCGGTACCATTTGCCGCAGGGAGGAACCCTACCAGGAAATTTACCTGGCTGCTTTTTTTGGGTTGAACATACAGGTTGAGTACAGCCCCCGACCCCAGCATGGTAAGATCGGATGGCTGAACTGAAGATAAATAAGGCAACTCAAGGATGCGTTTATCTACTTCCTGTAATTTTTCCCGGTTATAAATACTGCCATTGGGGATATAAAGGTACCGCTGAAGAAAATGCTTGTTGAGTTTTGCTTTGCCGATGATTCTGGTACTGTCGATATGATACAACACCCCTTTGTTTGCTTTTAACACTGCACTGATAGAATCGTTGTGCAACTGGATGCTATCGAGGTAAACGGAGGCAAAAGGGTATCCTGTATTTTCGAAATATGCCAGCATGCGTTGCTGCATCACGAGTAATTGTGCAGGGTTCAAAGGTTTGTTATCGTAGTTCTTTTGCAGGAAGCCACTTTGCTCGAGTGCTTTTGCTTCTATGCCTGAAGTGCCCAGCCTGATCCAGTTATACCTGGTTCCAACATATAAACTAATATAGGCTGCACTGTCTGTAATTCGCACACTGTCTACAGAGGCCACCGGATAACCAGCTGAAGCCATAAGATTGGGGATCCGGGAAATATAATCGGTACACTGGGTTTGGCCAGTAAAAGATGTTTGAAGTTTCAATGGCTGCGGCTTAAAGGAACTATCTTTGCCATGGTACTCAATATGTAACCGGTAATCGCCCTTCCCGGTTATTGGTTGGGCAATAGAAGGCATCACTGCTGTAGCTGCAACGGCAACGAGGATAAACCGGAGTAAGAAAATAATACAGCGTTGATGCATGCAATAGAAGTATACCTTCAAAATAGTAAAGCTACATCATTGGCCGGTATTTATATTCATATCCCTTTTTGCAGGCAGGCTTGCCATTATTGTAATTTTCATTTTAGTACTTCCCTTCATTTGCGTGAGCCAATGCTTTCATCGATACAAAAAGAAATTTCATTACAGAAAGATTTTATAGACCCGTCTGAAAGGATTGATACCATTTATTTTGGCGGGGGTACACCGAGCATTTTATCTGCAGGGGAAATCAACGGGTTACTGGAAATGATCCACCGTACATTCAGCATAGCTGCGCATCCCGAAATTACATTGGAAGCAAACCCCGATGATGTGAGTTTTGCAACGGTTGTAAGATGGATGCAATCAGGGATTAACCGGCTGAGCATGGGCATACAGTCTTTTCACAACGAAGAACTGGTATGGATGAACCGCTCGCATACAGCCGAAGATTCACTGAAATGCATAGACGAAATTAAAATGGCTGGCATACAAAATTTTTCTGCCGATCTTATTTTTGGTTCACCATTGCTCAGTGATGCAAAGCTTCAGGAAAGCATTGGTATTGTTCTCCAAAAAAATATACCACACCTCTCCTGCTATGCACTCACCGTTGAGCCTAAAACGGCGCTTGGTTACCAGGTTTCTAAAAAAATCGTACCCCCTGCCGACCCCGACAAACAAGCGGCACAATTCCTGATGTTATCGAACCAGCTACAGGCTGGCGGATATGAACATTATGAAATCAGCAATTATGCCCGGCCTGGTATGCATAGCCGGCATAACAGCAGTTATTGGAAAGGAAAGCCATACTATGGGTTTGGCCCGTCGGCGCACTCGTTCAACGGGAACAATCGCCGCAGGTGGAACATCTCCAACAATGCCCTCTACATACAATCATTGCAACAGGAAATCATACCATTTGAAGAAGAAACCCTTTCGTTCGAACAACAACTCAATGAATACATTATGACTTCGCTTCGAACGGCTAAAGGGCTGCAGCTGGATTATGTGCTTGAAAAATTTGGAAACACTGCAAAGGCTTCCATCCTCAAAAGTATCGATGGGTTTATTTCAGAGGGAAAAGTACTCCTCAGTTCACAAGATGCTATTTTGTTAACAACGGAAGGAAAATTATTTGCTGACGGGATTGCTGCTGCTTTATTTGTGTAAGGAACGACCTGGCTTATCCATGATCCTTTTCATTAACTCACCTGTGATCAAAACAGCCAGCATCAGTAAAATGAGCGTAGGGCCAATATGGGAAAATGAAAACGGCATAAGTAATATAAAGGTAACCTGGTTTTATACCAATCCCTCTTCAATTCTGTTAAAACCTGCAGCAGCCGGGAGTTGTTCCCACAGTATGCGGTATATTGTTTCAGCAATGGGCATTTCGGCACCCACTGTTTGATTGATGGTATACATGCATCGGCTGGCATTATACCCTTCCGCAACCATGCTCATTTCTAACTGGGCTGCTTTTACCGAATACCCTTTGCCAATCATATTGCCAAAAGTACGGTTGCGGCTAAAGAGCGAATAGCAGGTTACCAGCAGGTCGCCCAAATATACCGAAGCAGCATAATTATGGTGTGCTGCTGTACGATCGGCCGAACGCTGGTGGTCTATATACCCTACTTCAGCATTGATGATACCTGCTTTTCTTAAAAAACCCGCCATTTCATCGGCGCTATTGGCAATGAGTACGCTTAAGAAATTATCCCCGTAATCGAGGCCATGGGCAATGCCAGCACCAACCGCATAAATATTTTTTAATACAGCTGCGTATTGTACCCCATAAATATCTGTATTGGTAATGGTTCGCAGGTAGGCCGTTTTAAAATGACTGGCAATGGATGCCGTTACAGGTTCGTCTTTGCCCGAAAAAGTGAGGTATGAAAGTTTTTCAGCTGCTACTTCTTCAGCATGGCAGGGGCCCAGTACGGCAAAATAGTCGTTCAGGTTAAAGGAAAATTCCTGCAACAGGTAATCATTGAGCAATAAATTTTTCTCAGGCAAAATGCCTTTAATCGCAGAAATGATTTTTTTCCCTTTAAAAATTTCTCTTGGAAGCGAATCCAATACCTGAACGGCATATGCCGATGGAATGGCAACGACGATGACATCCGACTGCCTGATCACCTCAGCAGCATCGGAAGAAAGGCTGAGCTGGCCGATGTTAAACCTGGCAGAAGGCAGGTATTGGGGGTTGTGAAACCTTGTTTTAAAATGCTGAATGGCGGCTTCACTCCGGTTCCACCAATGAATATGCTGGCCATTATCTGTGAGGATTTTTGCCAAAGCTGTTCCCCAGCTACCACTTCCAAGGATTCCGAAATTCATTGTAGACAGGTTTATAGGTTTGAGGGTTTAAGGGTTGATAGCAGGAATGTGCAGCTATCAGCATATTTCGTTTATACGTAATAGTTAGCGACACTATAATCCCAACTTTTCTACTGCCAATTGTGCCGCAACCTGGCTGGCATCTTTTTTATTAAACCCTTTGGCCTGCGAAACAATTTCCCCATCAACAGTAGCTGCTATCGTAAAAAGACGGCGGCCATTTTCAAATTTCTCATCCAGGGTGGCAAATTCAAGTGTTTTACCATTTTTATTGGCCCAACCGTATAATTTATTCTTGATATTGATCTCTACTATTTCCAGGTCATCGGTGAAGAGATGCGGGAAGATGATAAATTCTTCTACCCACTGTTGTGTTTTTTTATACCCCCTGTCGAGGTACACTGCGCCAATCAACGCCTCTAATGTATTGCCAAAAATTTGGGAGATTTTAAGGGCATTGTCAAATTTGTTATAAAAAGTAATTTTCTTCAATCCCATTTTTAGGGCGATCTCATTCAATTTCTGGCGATTCACCATTTTGCTGCGCATTTCAGTGAGGAAGCCTTCCCCTTTGTAGGGATATTTTCTAAAAAGATAATGTGCAATCACAGAACTCAATACAGCATCCCCCAGAAATTCGAGGCGTTCATTGTTCTCATCGGCACCTTCCCTCACCGAACGATGGCTGAGTGCTGTTTTATACAATGATATGTCCCCGGGAGAGAAACCGAGTACATTCCTGAGCTGTTTTTTAAACTCTTTCTTCTTTTTATCGCTCTCGAAAAAACTAATTAGAAACTGCAAAATAGATGTATAGGTATAATGAAACCGAAATTATGGTATTTGTTTTGAAAAACCGTGATTAGGGGAAAGAGGGTGAATGGTTGAAGGGTTGAAAGGTTGAAGGGTTTAAAGGTTGAAGGGTTGAAGGGTTGGGGAAATGGTATGGGAGCAGCCATAGCTTTTGAGAACAATGCATACAAAAAGATGAAAAAGCAAAAAAGCGACGATAGTTAGGAGATAAGGCTTACGCCAGGATCAGGGTTGGTACTTTTTTACAATCACAGATGCGTTGTGGCCGCCGAAACCAAAAGTATTGCTGAGTGCGGCATTCACTACTTTTTTCTGTGCTTTGTTGAAAGTAAAGTTGAGTTTGGGGTCCAGTTCGGGATCATCTGTGAAATGGTTGATCGTGGGGGGAACCACATCTTTTGTAACTGCCATGATGCAAGCGAGTGCTTCCAGTGCACCGGCAGCACCCAGGCAATGTCCTGTCATACTCTTGGTGGAACTGATATTTAATTCGTACGCATGGGCACCAAAAACATTGAGGATGGCTTTGGTTTCTGCAATATCGCCTAATGGCGTAGAAGTACCGTGTACATTGATATAATCAATGTCGTTTGGCTGCATACCGGCGTCCTGTAATGCAGCACGCATCACATTGTTGGCGCCTAATCCTTCGGGATGGGGGGCCGTAATATGATACGCATCGGCGGTAGCACCACCACCGGCAATTTCGCAATAAATTTTCGCTCCCCTGGCAAGAGCATGCTCAAGGCTTTCGAGGATTAAAACCCCTGCTCCCTCGCCCATCACAAATCCATCACGGTCTTTATCGAAGGGGCGGCTGGCTGTGGCGGGGGAATCGTTTCTTTCACTCAGGGCTTTCATGGCATTGAACCCACCTACACCGGCAGCACTTACGACTGCTTCGCTTCCTCCGGTAATGATCACATCAGCCTTACCCAGGCGGATGGTGTCGAAAGCATCGATGATTGCGTTGGTGGAAGAAGCACAGGCACTTACTACTGCATAGTTGGGCCCGCGAAAACCATGTCGCATAGAGATTTGGCCTGCCGCAATATCCAAAATCATCTTGGGGATGAAAAATGGATTGAAACGGGGTGTACCATCCCCGGAAGCAAAATTGATCACTTCTTCCTGGAAAGTAATCAGTCCGCCAATACCGCTGGCGAAAATTACACCTACCCTGTCTGGATTTACGTTTTCCTTGCTGATACCTGCGTCTTTCACCGCTTCATCACTGGCCACCAATGCAAACTGGCAGTAGCGGTCCATTTTACGGGCTTCTTTTTTGTCGAGGTAAACCGTTGGGTCGAAATCTTTAACCTCACAGGCAAACCGGGTCTTAAATTTTGTAACGTCGAATTGTTTGATAAAATCACAACCGCTTACACCATCAGCGAGGTTCTGCCAATATTCATCAACAGTCTTTCCCAATGGAGTAAGGGCGCCCAAACCGGTAACGACTACTCTCTTTAAAGCCATACAATTTGCCTGTGAAAATTAAAAGTGAATTACTTGGCGTTTTCTTCCAAGTAAGATACAGCCTGGCCTACAGTGGTGATAGTTTCGGCCTGCTCATCCGGAATAGAAATATTAAATTCTTTTTCAAATTCCATAAGTAATTCAACGGTGTCCAAGCTATCGGCACCTAAATCATTGGTGAAGGAAGCTTCAGGAGTTACCTCTGCTTCATCAACACCCAATTTGTCAACAATGATTTTTTTAACTCTTGTTGCAATGTCTGACATTGTAGTAAAATTTAGTTAATCAGGTGCAAAAATATACTTTTTGAGATATTTACAAAGAAAACCTCAAACCGCTCAAATATTCTCCCAAATACGTATGGATGTATTTTTACGGTGCAGTTCGGCTACAAGCGAAAATTCCCTATATTTATATTCTTCCATCCCTGTTCAGTTTACTAAAACATCAATACAATGGGCTTAAAGCAAATAGATTACGGGAGTACTGAATACAAACAAATGGTGCAGTTAAGGAACCAAATCCTTCGCCAACCTTTGGGGCTGTGTTTTACTGATGATGAACTGATGAAGGAAAAGAATGACATCCTGATCGCTGCATTCGACGACGATGAAATCCTGGGCTGCTGTATGCTTTGCCCCCAGGATAACAACACATTGCGCCTGCGGCAGATGGCCGTTTCAAACAATCTTCAACGAAAAGGCATAGGTGCATCCATTATGTCTTTTGCCGAAAACCTGGCCCGCGATAAAGGGTACCGCAATATGATCATGCATGCCCGCAATACGGCCATTGGTTTTTACGAAAAATTCGGGTATAAAGTAAAAGGCGGTGAATTTATTGAGGTGAACCTCCCCCATCATGTCATGGAAAAGCAGTTATTGTAACTGCTGGATCATCCATATCTATTAAATTTTTCTTATTTCCTGATTTTTAGGGACAATATCCGGCGGGCTGCATGCTCGTCATCTCCTTCAAATGCTTCTTTGGGGATGATGAAGAAAGAACGGCTGTTGAAGTAGAGGTGAAAGAAGTGCGGACTTTCCATCCAGGTACTGAAAGCCGACCATTCCCAACCACGGCTACCCCGGTCATTTTCTATGCTGAAGTTTTGCTCTCCCAAAATGACACGGAAACGATCCAGAAAGGTAGCCGATCTTTTGTAAATGATCCTGGGCAATACAAACCAAAAAAGGATCATCATTACAAACCAAAGAATAGAACTGATAAGAAAGGCAAAGGGTGAAATTTTCCTGAAAAAGAACAATGTGGCCGATAAGATGGCAAAAACATTCACCAGTACCATCATCACTTTTATTTCTTTTCGGCTGATGAAATGATAGCGCAATGCCTGTATCACTTTTTGCTTGTGGTATGTAAAATACGCAGATGTCATGTTGGATTATTTTCCTGGTTTCAATGCCTGTTCATTCACCGACCATTCACCGAGTTTTTCTCCTTTTATACCCAGGAACTCTATGCGGAGCGTGCGATCATTGCGTTTCCCACTTATAGAAATACGGCCAAAATTTTGCGCTTCCACCAAAGTATTTGGCTCACGGTGAGGGTTGTTCGCTTCAATACCACTGGCTTTGCTCACGCCCGATGTGTAAGGCGATACAGTGATATCATACAGTGGAAAAAGATTGGGCCTTTCCATTCGTATCACTTCGCTATGGTGCCTGTCGCCGGTGAGGAATAGTACCCCGCTGATTTTGTGTTCGGCAAGGAAATTAATCAGCTCCTGGTATTCATAACTGAAATGCCGCATGCACTCATATTTATTCAACGGGTTGAGTACCTGGCTTCCTGTAACAATGATTTTAAAAGTTGCCCTGCTGCCGAGGAGCGAATTTTTCAACCAGTCCATCTGCTGTACACCAAAATAGGTTTTTGCTGCTGATGGTTTTCCGTCGATGCTATCGGGCAAGTCATCTGATGACCTGAAATAACGGTCATCGGTTAAAAATAAATCTGCATCTGCATAACTCACTTTCGAATAGATCCCTTTTCCATCTTCCCCGCAACTCGGATTGAGCCAGTAATTTTTAAAAACCTGCCGGCTTTCTTCTTTAAAAATGTAACTCTTGTCGGCATCATTGGGGCCATAATCGTGGTCATCCCAAATGGCATAGTGCGGCATTTTGGCCATAAATTCCTGCAAAACAGGCACCGAACGGTCGCGGGATGCCCGGTAATTCAGTCCCCAGGCCGTGTAATAATCTACTTCACGGGTGTACCAGTTATCTCCGAGCCAAACATGAAAATCAGCCGGCGTTTTGGCCATGGTTTCAAAAATAGAGCTGTCGCTGCCATATGGTTTACCCGGCCGGTCAAACACTGTTTCATTGAAATAAGCACAGCTTCCTGTTAAAAAACTAAAATCGGGTGCCGGTCTACGGTATTGCCACAGGTCTTTTGTGGTGAACCTGGTTGCAAAAGGAGTGGTTACAGGTTTACCGTCTATGATCAATTGGTATTCGTAACCAGTACCAAAATCAAGCCCGTTCAATTCAACTTTTACCGGATTGAATTCATTGCCCAGTGAGCCTTTATAAGCCACTGTTTTTGCTTTTTTGGGATCTGCAACCGGGTAAAATTTCACCGCAACAGTTTTCACAGTTGTACTCACTTCTGCCCAAATGGTGGCATTGCGCAATTCTATATTACCAGCCCAGGGGCCGCTTACCAGGTTTTTACCAGATTGCGCCAGGGCATTTATTCCAAAGGAAATAAACAACAATACAGCAGGGATCAGTCGCATATTCATTGATATTAAAGCTGCAAATTAATCCAATACCCATGTTCGGTCAAATAAAAACGGCTGCCCGAAGACAGCCGTACAAAATCCCTGTTATGGTCATTAAAAACTAAAACCCTGAATTTCATTTCCGTCGGCTTTGTAATACACCATTTTGCCGAGCTCGTCGAGTTTGTAATCGGGGTCTTTTTTATCCCCGAAAATCATTCTCTTAACTTCCTTGCCTGTGTTTTTATCAATCATGATCACGCCAGCGTCTTTTGCCTGGTTGCTATTACCAAAATTGGTAAGTATTGCCATAAAATCATTGGCCTGTTTGGTGGCTTTGAAGCGCTTGCTGATAGAAGCAAAACTACTTGCTGCTGCGCCTGCAAAAGCGGAGGCGTTTGCGTTGGCATTTTTTATATCCCTGTCGAGCTGCGGGTCTGTACTTCCATAATAACCTTTTGCATAACTCAACTGCGCTGCCTGTGCGGCCTGTTGTGCAGCCATCATGGCACATGCCAAACCACCCATTCCACTCAACAATTTACCTGCCATGGTCCTGCCGGGAGCCGGGTGGTAGGTATGCCATACCTGCTTACCTGAAAAATCATAGAGCCTTGCATTTTGTTCTGAAGTGAGCAACACCCCATTTTCCCTTACCTGGAGTGAAGATGGGTCTTCTTTTCCATCAAATGAAATGCCGGTCACCCATTCGTTCATATCGCCTTTTGCAAAATCGAGTTTGTAAATGATATCATTGGCAAAAACGTATCCTGTTTGATTGGCGCCATTATCGCCTGCGCAATGTTTTACTGAAAACCCTTTTTTCCAATTCTTATCACCATTTTCCAGATCGAGGATGTTGATTTCATCTGCTGTTCGATAATACAAACCCTGAGGCACCAGTTGAAGGTCCCTGATTTCCCCTTTGATGGAGAGTGCTTTTTTGGTCACTGATTTTCCGGCATCCAAATCAACGATGCTGATGAAGTTGGTGCCCTGGTCGCGGGCAGTAGCAAGGATCAGTTTGTTGCCTGCCAGTTTGTATGCAAGCACATCTCCTTGCAGGTCTACATCACTGTCCCATTTTTCGGCACCGGTTGCCATATCCAGGCAGAGCAATGAGGCCCTGTTCTTTTTTGCGGCACTCGATTTTTTAATCTTGCCGAGAAGGCCACCGCCCCCACTGTTTGCTTTGGCAATATCGCCCTGGGTTTTCTCGGCAGTAGCCACAAGCATCCCCCGGGTATCATATAATATATTTGTGATAGGGGAAGGCAATTCTACTCTTGTCCATAGTTCCTTTCCATCAGCAACATTGAATGCAGTGAGGATATCCTGGTTCCAGAAGTAGATTACACTGTTATTTTCACGTTGAAAGAAATCGGCAGAGGTCATGGTTTGCTGTTCATTTGCATCTTTATCGATGCTGCGGCCAAATTTCGGAAGGCCAAACCCGCTTTTCTTTTCCTTTGGCGCAACCACCGGCAGGTCGCTTTTCATATCAATGCTGTAGAGGATTTCGCCGGTTTGTTTATTGAGTTTATAAATATTGCGGTTGGTGGCAATAAAAATCCCGTCCTCTGTTTCGCCTGCTTCTGAAACAATTTGTTCAGAATTTTTTTCGAAGAGTTTGGTTTGTTCCCATACCATTTGCCCATCGGCTAGGTTTACTTTCATCAATACCGGTTTTCCCATTTTATTGGAACCATAGAATAACACCGCATTGCTTTTCATCAGGTAAATGCGTTTGGTAACAACCTGTATTCCCAGGTCTTTGGTATTGAC
>JBPOHG010000180.1:0-11428 GCA_052035835.1 Bacteroidota bacterium
ATGGCCGATGAACCAACCGGCAACCTCGATTCAGCCAATGCAAAAGAACTACACAGGCTCTTTATTCAATTGCGTGACCAATACCAGCAAACTTTTCTCATCGTTACTCACAATGAAGAGCTTGCACGGATGAGCGACCGTGTGTTGCAAATGAAAGACGGTAAAATGATCTGATCCAACTTTAGTAATTCAATAATGCTACAATGCGCTCCAGGAGTTTATGGGGATTTGGCAACATGGCCTGCTCCAAAATCATATTCATAGGAACAGCCGGTAGGTTCAATGCACCCAATACTTCTACCGGTGCATCCAGTGATTGAAAACAAGCTTTTGATATTCTGCCAGCCAATGCTTCTGCAAATGAATTGTTTTGTTGCTCTTCGGTTAAAATGAGGCATTTCCCATGTACCCTTACCCGATTGAATAGCAGTTCCTCATCGAGTGGGAACAACGTACGAAGGTCAATGATCTCAATACTGCCTCCCAGTTGCTTTGCTGCTGCTTTTGCCCAGTATACGCCCATGCCATAAGTAATGACGCAGCAGGTTTCCCCATTTTCAATTTTTTCTTTGTTGGCCTCTTCGGCTATGCGTGCTTTCCCCAGCGGAATGATATAATCTTTATCTGGCTCAATGGTCTTTGCTTCTTCGGTACCGGGAACTTTGCTCCAATACAATCCCTTATGTTCGAGCATCACAACCGGGTTGGGATCAAGAAAGGCAGCTTTCATCAATCCTTTCATGTCTGCAGCATTGGAAGGGTAAATAATTTTAATGCCCTTGATTGTAAGCAGTGTACTTTCAACACTTCCGCTATGATAGGGCCCTCCGCCACCATAAGCACCAATGGGAACCCTGATGAGTGTTTGAACCGGGAATTTTCCACAACTCAGGTAACAGCTTTTTGATATTTCTGTTACGAGTTGGTTGAGTCCGGGGTATATATAATCAGCAAACTGAACTTCAACAATTGGTTTTACTCCTACTGCACTCATCCCTACGGTAGAACCGATGATATAGGCTTCCTGGATGGCTGTATTAAATACCCTGTGATCGCCAAATTGTTCTGCCAGTGTAGCAGCTTCCCTGAAAACGCCTCCCAGCCTCCTGCCTACATCCTGTCCGTACAATACTGCTTCTGGGTATGCTTCCATGATTTCCCTGATTGCAAACAGGGCTGCATCAACCATCAGTACTTTTTCCCTGCCTTCCGGGTTTCGGTTGCCCGATTCCGTTAGTATGGGTGTTGGAGTAAATACATGGTCTGCAACGGTAGCAGGATCTGGCTCGGGTGAAGCTACTGCCTTATTAAATTCTTCTTGTACGAATTGTGCTGCTTCATGGTCAATTTTTTCAAGATCTGTTGCTGCCATTCCATTGGTTAGAAGAACCTGTTTGAGTAACGGGCCGGGATCGTTTTGGTATGCATCTGCCAATTCTTTTTCTTCCCGGTAAAAATCCCGGCGAACGCCACTGGTATGGTGGCCTAACAATGGAACTTTTGCATGAACCAGCCATGGCCTGCCATTTGTTCTAACCTCAGTGATGACCTGCCCCATTTGCTGATAGCAATGGTTGAATTCGGTTCCATCGATGCTGATCCTGTTGATCCCTTGAAACCCTTCTATAAATTCATAGGCATTCGTGGTACGTGCTTCCGAGGATGTAACGCTGATGCCCCAATCGTTGTCCTGTACCAGGAATATCACCGGTAACTGGTGCAAGGCAGCAAACTGAAATGCTTCGCTTACTTCCCCTTCAGTGACTGAGGCGTCGCCGAGCGAACAAATGACCACCGGCTTTTCTCCACCGGGGCCTTTTGGGAAATGGGGGGAAGAAATGGTTTGTAAATATTTCAGCCCTTGTGCCACACCGGTAGTTGGTATGGCTTGCATTCCGGTAGCGCTGCTCTGGTGAATTATGGTAGGTTTATCGGTGCCCCGGTAGTTAGGGTGGTTATAATATTCCCTTCCTCCTGTAAATATATCATCAGCTTTTGCGAGCAATTGCAACATGAGTTGATAGGGTGTAAAGCCCAGGCCAAGCATGATACTTTCATCCCTGTAATACGGGCTCACATAATCGCAGGGCAGGAGGTGAAAAGCAGTGGCCAGTTGTATGGCTTCGTGCCCGCGGGAAGTACTGTGTACATATTTACAAATGGCCCTGTTGGCTTCATAAGTATCGGCCATATGCCGGGCTGTACACATGAGGCGGTAAGCTTTCAGGAGTATGTCTGTAGAAGGCGTCATGGGCGGGTTATAGCAATGAATTTATTTGGCTGCGCAACGGTGTGGGGTACAAGTGAGTGACACAACGATGTTGGGAAAAGATGTGATGACATACAATAAAAAAGACAGGGACTAAATGCTTCAAAGTATTTTATCCCTGTCTTTTGTACCAACATGGTTGATTATTTCATTTTAAATGATTCGAGGAATTTGGTGGTGAAATTTCCTTTCCTGAAATCTTCGTTTTGCATCAGTTGCAAGTGAAAAGGAATGGTTGTTTTCACACCTTCAATTACATATTCGCTGAGGGCACGGTGCATTGTATTAATGGCTTCGTCGCGTGTTTGTGCCACTGCAATCAGTTTTGCGATCATGCTATCGTAGTATGGGGGAATAACATACCCGGCATACACGTGGCTATCTACCCGAACCCCATGGCCTCCCGGGGTATGCAATACCGTTATCTTACCGGGGCTGGGCCTGAAGTCATTGTATGGGTCTTCGGCATTGATGCGGCATTCGATGGCATGCATTTGTGGGAAATATTCTTTGCCTACGATGCGTTCGCCTGCAGCAATTTTTATTTGTTCTTTGATGAGGTCGTAGTTGATTACTTCTTCAGTAACACAATGTTCTACCTGGATACGGGTGTTCATTTCCATGAAGTAGAAGTTGCGGTGTTTGTCTACCAGGAATTCGATCGTACCAACGCTTTCATAATTAATCGCCTGTGCAGCTTTAATGGCGGCTGCGCCCATGCGTTGACGTAATTCATCGGTCATGAAAGGGGAAGGGGATTCTTCCACGAGTTTTTGGTGGCGCCGCTGAATAGAGCAATCCCTTTCACTGAGGTGGCAAACATTACCATACTGGTCGCCAGCAATTTGAATTTCGATGTGACGGGGTTCTTCTACAAATTTTTCCATGTAGATGCCGTCATTTTTGAAAGCAGCGGCTGCTTCCATTTTGGCCGATTCATATGCTTTTTCTATATCTTCTTCGCTCCAAACCACCCTCATTCCTTTTCCACCTCCGCCTGCGGTAGCTTTTAAAATAACGGGATAGCCTACCTCCTTTGCAGATTTCTTTGCATGTTCTACATCCTGCAACAAGCCTTCTACACCGGGTACCACGGGTACACCGGCTTTAATCATGGTTTCTTTTGCAGTGATCTTGTCGCCCATGGCGTTGATCATATCGGGAGTTGGCCCTATGAATTTAATGCCATGTTCGCCACAAATTTTTGCAAAGCGGCTGTTTTCGGCCAGAAACCCATAACCGGGGTGTATTCCATCGGCATTGGTTATTTCGGCTGCAGCCATGATGTGTGCGATATTCAAATAGCTGTCTACACTGGCAGGTTTACCAATGCAAACGGCTTCGTCGGCAAATTTTACGTGTAAACTGTCTTTATCAGCAGTAGAATAAACGGCTACAGTTTTAATACCCATTTCGCGGCATGTGCGAATGACACGTAGGGCAATTTCGCCACGGTTGGCTATCAATATTTTTTTGAACATTCGATTAGATTTGGCAATGAGTGATTAAATAATCAGCAGTGGGTACTCATTCAATCATTAGCTGGGGTCTACCAGGAAAAGGGGCTGATCATATTCTACCGGGCTGGCATCATCTACCAACACTTTAACAATCCTTCCTTTTACTTCGCTTTCAATTTCATTGAATAGTTTCATTGCTTCAATGATGCACACTACTTTACCGGCAGTAACTTCGTCTTCAACATTTACAAATACTGGTTTGCCAGGCCCGGCCGAGCGGTAAAAAGTACCGATCATGGGGCTTTTGATAGTAATGAGATTGTCTGCTTTTGCAGGCTCAGCTTTTGCCGGAGGAGGCGTACCTGCTGAAGGGGCCTGAGGGGCTGGCGCTGCTGCCGGAGCGGCCGATGGAAAAGTTTGCGTGGTAGTAGCTACAATATTTTGTACGGGGTCTTTCTTTTGCTTGATGGTAATTTTTCTTCCGTCTTCTTCAATGGTTATTTCCCCAATGGAGGTTTTGTTGATGAGTTTTACCAGCTCCTGGATTTGCTTAATGTCCATGTGAATAAGTTGAATGATTAATTGGATTAGGTTTCAAACGGGCTGCTAAGATAGGGAATGATTGCCCAAATGAACAAGAATAAAATTTATGAATCTGAGCATAATTGCTCAAAATTGCTTCAAAAATCGGGTAAAATGACCCAAAATCGACTTAAAATTGAGAAATCCGGGAAAAATAAAAAACCGGCAATCGCCGGTTTTTTGAAATATGATAAGCATATATAATGCTGATTATTTAACCCTTTCTACATATTCACCCGTTTTGGTATTTACACGGATGAGTTCACCTTCATTAACAAAAAGCGGTACGTTAACAGTAGCGCCGGTTTCAACGGTGGCTGGTTTGAGGGTACGGGTAGCCGTATCGCCTTTCATGCCTGGTTCGCTATAGGTTACCAGCAATACAATTTTATCGGGTAATTCTACACCCATTGGCTGTTCTGTTTCGCCATTAATGAGTACCGAAACTTCCTGACCGTCTTTTAAAAATCCGGGTGCATCAATCATTTGTTCAGAAACGGTGATTTGTTCAAACGTTTCATTGTCCATGAAGCTGTAACCGGTATCGTCTTTATATAAATACTGGTAATTCTTTTTTTCTACTCTTACAGGAAAAATGGTTTCACCACTGTTCCAGGTTACTTCAATCGTACGGGCATTGTCAACCCCTTTCAATTTTGCCCACACTTTAGCGGCGGCACGGGCGGTTTTGTTCTGTCCGAATTCAATTACACTATACAGGCTGCCGTCAATTTTTAGGATCAGGCCTGTTCGCATATCTGCAGTAGTTGCCATAAATAAGTATTATTAATCGTTATAATTTTGCTGCAAAAGTAGGATTCCTGTGCTGAACTGCGAAAAACTTGTTTGCAGATGCTACAGGAAGGATAACTTTGGTATTCTCATCAACATCAGCAGGTGAAAAAACTATTTTGTATTATAGCAGGGTTATTGATGGTACAATTTTCAATGGCTCAATCAGACAGCTTACCAATTTACAAGCGGTTCCCGGTTTTGCCCGTATTTTCGGTCATAAAAGTACCCGATAGCAGCAGGTTTACGAAGGAGGACCTTCCATCAAAAAAAAGAACAGTGGTGATTGTTTTTAGTCCGGATTGTGGCCACTGCCAGTTATTTGCCCATCATTTGATGGATAGTATTTCATGGATTGGTAAAACGCAGCTACTGTTGGTGTCCCACATGGAGTATAGCCATATCCGCAGGTTTTATGATGAATATAAAATGGCGTGCCACCCGCAGATCACTTTGGCGAGTGACCCTAATTATTTTCTGGGAACTTATTTTAGCGTGCGGCAGTACCCTTCAGCCTACGTGTATGATAAAAAAGGCAATTTTGTAAAGCGTATGGAAGGGCATATACCCATTGCCGACCTGGCTGAATAGTTATTTAATAAACCGCTGGTTCCAGATAATTTTATCCTGAACAACAATCACAACATCATAAATACCCCTGCCCAGGTTGGATACCGGTAATTGCACAATTCTGTAAACGGAAGCCACCCTGGTTCGGTTGAGTATTTTACCTGCGGCGTTGCGGATATAAACAGTAATGGCACCCCGGATGGGTTCACTGCCTGTATATTGAAGGTTGAGTACATCTGTTACAGGAACGGGATACAAGTCCCAGCTCGAATTATTATTCCCAATAATCACCAAAATGCTGGCAGCATGCAGGATTGATCCGGATGGGTATTTGAGTTGCATCCTGTAATGGTTTTTTGACGGATGTGGATGGTAATCATAAAAGGATTGGATGCGGTATGGGTCGCCACCGGCAACTGAAAAACTAAAAATGCCGGTCCAGTTTTTTTGATCACTGCTTTTTTGCAAGGTATATACAGTGCCTGCCGGACCGTTTTGCAACCATTTTAATTGTACAGCTTTGATCTGCTTATCATAATGGGCGCTCAATTGCACCAACGTATCCTGCGACTGTGACAGATGGGTTAAGCCCGTAAAGAAAAATAGGAAAAACAGGTTTTTCATAGATTAGCAACGTTTGCCTTATGACTAAAAATTGTTCCTTTAATTCTTAGGGTTTCGTTAAAACAGGTGGAGCTGGCAAATCCACGAAAATTTTTTACGGATGAGTTTCCGAAGCAAATGTGAATCCGTTTACCTTTGCGCTGAAATTATCATTCTATTCTTCATTTTAAACCCAAACCATGAAAGTAACTGTAGTAGGTGCAGGAGCGGTAGGAGCCACTTGCGCCGATAATATTGCCCGTAAAGAACTTTGCGATGAACTGGTGTTGCTTGATATCAAAGAAGGTGTTGCCGAAGGAAAAGCGATGGATCTGATGCAAACTGCGCAAATAGAAGGTTTTGATACCCGTATTGTAGGTTCTACCAATGATTATACTAAAACTGCCGGAAGCCATGTAGCCGTGATCACTTCTGGAATTCCCCGTAAGCCCGGAATGACCCGTGAAGAATTGATAGGGATCAACGCAGGTATTGTAAAGACAGTTACTGAAAATATTCTACAATATTCTCCGGATGCTATCATTATAGTGATCAGCAATCCTATGGATACGATGACATACCTGGCATTGAAATCGAGCGGATTGCCCAAACACAGGATCATTGGTATGGGTGGGATCCTTGATAGCGCCCGTTTCCGTTATTACCTGAGCCAGGCCATGAAGTGTTCTCCCAATGATTTACAGGCAACTGTTGTTGGCGGACATGGAGATACCACGATGATACCTCTTACAAGGCTGGCAACTTATTGTGGTACGCCAGTTGCGGGTTATCTTGACGAGGCTTCGCTTAAAAAAGTAGCTGCTGATACCATGGTTGGTGGCGCAACACTTACCGGATTGCTGGGAACTTCGGCCTGGTATGCCCCAGGTGCAGCCGGTGCGGCATTGGTGGAAGCCATCGTGCGGGATGAGAAAAAGATGATGCCATGCTGTGTTTACCTGGAAGGTGAGTACGGCCTTTCTGATATCTGTATTGGCGTACCTGTGATCATAGGCCGCAATGGTTGGGAGAAAATTGTTGATTTCCAACTAAATGATGATGAAAAGGCGGCAATGGCTAAAAGTGCAGATGCAGTAAGAAACATGAATGCCGTACTTGAAACTATAAGTACCTGATTTGCAATTTGTTAATATTTTATTTACAAGCCGGAGGATTTCACTCCGGCTTTTTTGCATATTAAAAACATAATATTTATCTTGTAGGCCTACTAACTGGTTTTCGGGATAAAATGAAATTACTAAGGGTATCATTGATTTGTGTACTCCTGTTGATCGCTTGTTTGGTCAACGGGCAATTGGTTATTACCAATGAACCCAATCCTGTTGCGCTTGCCCAGCGCCTTGTTGGCGAAGGGGTTACTATCAGTGGCGTAACTTTTACCGGCAATTCATTAATGGCAGGTTATTTTAAAAACCTGGGTTCTACCAATATCAATCTGGATAGCGGTATTGTACTTAGTACCGGAAGAGCAAAAAGCGCTGGATCAGGAAGCAATGGCATGGACGGTAATGGTACCACACTTGCCAGTAATGTGAATGCGAGTAATGACTGGGGGCTTCCGGGAGATAACAACCTTGCTTTAGCCATTGGGGCGGATGTGCTGGATATGGGAGATGCCTGTATACTTGAATTCGATTTTATTCCATCTGGAGATTCTGTAAAATTCAACTACGTTTTTTCTTCTGAAGAATATGTGCCTGCATTTGCCTGTGAAAATTACAATGATGCATTTGCATTTTTTATTTCTGGCCCAGGCATCACAGGTTTAAAGAACATCGCACTGGTACCTGGTACAAACCTTCCGGTGTCTATCGAAAATATCAACAATGTAATTGAGAACGGTTCGCCATTGTGCCCAAGCAACCCTGTTTATTTTCTCAATAACTCAAATAATACCCGTTTTACACACGATGGCCATACAGTAGTACTTACGGCACTTTCAAGGGTACAGCCTTGTGCCGTTTATCACCTAAAGCTGGTCATTTCAGATAATTTTGATGCCTTGTTCGATAGTGGTGTATTCCTGGAGGCAAAAAGCCTTACTTCAAACATTGTAGAATTTACCAACCAAACTCAAATTGATCCTTCCAACGACAGTAGTTATATAGTGGAAGGTTGTTTGTCGGGTTCATTTAAAGTAGAAAGGCCAAGGCCCAGTCCGCAACCTTTGTCTATAAGCCTCACTTATACCGGCACAGCAGTAAATGGGGTAGATGTGCAACTGTTACCCGCTACCGTTACTATTCCTGCGAATGACAGTGTAGTGATTGTAAATGTTGTACCAATGATAGATAATTTGCCTGAAGGTATTGAGCACTTAAAGATTTACGCTTACGCTAATTGTAACTCAATCGTTCCCACAGACAGTACAGTGATACAAATAAGGGATTATGATATCCTTGGGCTGGAGCCAGATACTGCCATTATTTGCAGGGGTAGTGCTGCATCGTTACTGGCCTCCTCTGGTTATACCACATACACATGGTCTCCTGTGCCAGGGTTGAATAATTACAATATTCCCAATCCTGTGGCTACCCCGCTAGCTAATAACACAACGTATATATGTACTGCCGATTTGGGTACCTGCCATGCAAGAGATTCGGTATTTATTGAATGGAAGAGCATTCAGCTCGACTCTGTCAAACATGTAAATTGTAGTGGTGCGGCAACGGGCCATATTTATGTATCCGGTTCAGGGGATTGGGTGGCACCTGTTCGTTACTCCGTAAACAATGGGACATTACAAACAAGTGGCCATTTTTCGGGGCTTACGGTAGGGCAATACATTGTTCGGATCACAGATGCAGGTAATTGCATTGACAGTGTAATTGTAGACATTACACAGGCATTCCCCGATTTAGTCATTTCCGATACTTCGGTTACGCCAGCCAGTTGCACCGGTGCGCCGGATGGAACTATAACGGTAACGGCTACCGGCGGAAACCCTCCTTATCGTTATTCATCAAACGGGGCAACTTTTCAAACGGGTAATATACTAAATGTACGTTCGGGTACATTTACCATCACCGTGAAAGATGCTAATAATTGTACAGCCGTATTAACGAATGTGGAGGTACCCTTTGTAAATTCTGTAACACTCAGCACAGGCGCAGATCCGGTCATCTGTGAAAGCAAGCAAACCGTATTGCCTGCAACTACCAATGCAAATTCGGTTCGCTGGACTCCCTCTGCAACTCTTGATAACCCGGTATTGTTAAACCCAACTGCAAATCCTGTTGTTACTACTAAATACTATATCGTTGCTACCACCGGTGTTTGTACAAGGCGGGATTCTGTAACCGTGATCGTGAATCCTGCTCCCAGCGCCAATGCCGGCGTTGATACAACCGTATGTTATGGAGGTGAAATAACTTTACAGGGAAACGGTGGCGTTCAATTTGAATGGACACCACGTACCAATTTGTCGGATGCCAATAGCCAGTCGCCAGTTATTGCCGGGCTTCAGGGCCCAAAAGAGTTCATCTACTCATTAGCGGTAGTAGATGCCAATGGTTGCAGGTCTTTGAAGAATGACTCCATGCGGCTATATGTGCCCCCGCCTGCTGAGTTATTTGCCGGATGGGATACTGCAGTAGCGATACGCCAGCCTTTACAATTGGTAGCCGTAGATATCAACAGGATTGGTTTCACAAAATACACTTGGGAACCTGGCAATAGCCTCAATAATCCATTGATAAGAACTCCGGTTGCAACGCTTACTGATGAGTTTACACAGTTTATTGTAACAGCCAGTACAGATGAGAATTGCACTGGTAAAGATACCGTCCTCGTAAAAACTTACAGGGGGCCTGATATTTATGTTGCATCTGGTTTCACACCCAATGGTGATGGGAAAAATGATGTTTTGAAAGCCTTTCCAATTGGAATGAAGTCTTTTGGCTACTTCAATATTTATAATCGTTACGGCCAATTGGTATTTTCTACTACCAATGAGAATATCGGCTGGGATGGCCGGTTTAAAGGGGCCCTTCAAACGATGAGTACCTTTGTATGGATTGCTACCGCCGTAGACTACAAAGGGAATTTCGTTCAACGTAAAGGCACTACGACCATTATCCCCTGATAAGTATAGCATTTTGTAAACCCTCTTGCTGTTATTTTTTTTCCTTTTCTTTGCTTTAAATCTTAACAAATGCGAATTATAATTTCCTTTTTAATATCGATTGCGATCATGTTTCAATTACAGTCCTGTTCCAAATCCGACGGTACTGTATCAAACCCAGCAAGGGTAAAATTTATTTTTCGGTTCGACAGCACCCAAGCCAGGCTGAACAACATAGGGCAGCCTGCTGCCATTCCTGCTGGTAATGCTGCTCAGTCGCCTCTCTTCAATCTCATGAGTGCTCATTATATTGAATTAGCCCCCAATGCGCTTACAGCGTTGGGTTCAGGAGAAGTGGCTTACAGGGCTACTGAAACCACAGCCGGAGGATCGAACGCTATTGATTTCAACCAGGCAGCTTTTGCCAGGAACAATGAGGTGTTTTTTTCAATACCGGTGGATTCCATTACGCCGGGCACCTATGAATGGTTAAGGGTGTCACTTGCTTATCAGAATTATGACGTGAGGTTTAATGCTGGTGGGTTTAATAACCTTACCGGAACCATCGCTTCATTCATTGGATTCAATACTTATATCCGTAATTTTTTTGTGAAAGATTCCAATGTAGTTATCAATGCAAATAAACTTCAGGGTTTCTGGGCGTTCGAAACAAGTATAGCAGGTATTGGGGGCGCTGTATTAACCGGGCAGGCTCCTGCAGGAGCAACGACCGTTCCCAATCCGTTAGCGTCTACCTCACCAATCCCTGCAGGGTCATGTGTAGTAACAGGCGCATTTGCTTCACCACTGGTGATAACCGGAAACGAAACTTCTGATGTGAATGTTATCGTTTCTTTGTCTACGAACAATAGTTTCGAGTGGCGCGACAATGATTCAAATGGAACCTATGATCCTGCGGTAGACCAGGTGGTAGATATGGGCATTAGAGGGATGATCCCATCCCGTTTATAAGGCTCATTAATGAACGCCATTTGTTTGAAGTTCCTTGTTGATTTTCTGAACCAAACCTTGTAATACTTTTCCCGGTCCGCACTCTGTAAAATGAGT
>JBPOHG010000172.1:0-8587 GCA_052035835.1 Bacteroidota bacterium
AACAGAAGCCGAATTGTCCCAGAATTTCATTTACCTCACAGAGATTTCTGCACCCATTCCCGGAAGGCATACCATGCTTTCTTCATCACCTGGAAATGGGTTGGATGAATACGGAGGGTTTCCCAAAAATTGCCCCAACGGTAGCGGTCACTCGATAAAATTAGGGAATGACAACGGTGCATCAGAAGCCGAAGGGTTGTCTTATGAATTTACCATTCCTATCACTGCAAATAAATACAGTATCACGTATAATTATGCCGTAGTTATACAGGACCCTGGCCACCAATTGTATGAACAGCCAAGGATGCAGGTGGAAATCTATAATCTTACAGATGATGAAGTCATCAATTGCTCTTCTTTTTCTTTTGTGGCCGATGGTATCCTTCCCGGGTTCCAGGTATCGCCGGTTACTGTTGGTACATCGCCTGTACTCTACAAAAACTGGTCTTCGAATACTATTAACCTCGATGGGCTGGAAGGCAAACGCATCCGCTTCTTTGTTAAAACAGCCGATTGCACATTTACCATCCATTTTGGTTACGCATATATTGATATCGTCACCCAGTGCAGCAGTTCTCTTTCTGGTGCAACATTTTGTAATAATGATACCGCTATCAACGTAACAGCGCCATTTGGCTACATGGGTTATAAATGGTTCAATAGCACTTTTTCACAAGTATTGGGAACCAGCCAGGTTTTGCATATTAGTCCGCCACCTCCTGCAGGTACCCGGTTAGAAGTTGAATTAACGCCTTATCCTGGCTATGGTTGCCTGGATACTATCAGTCAGTTGCTGGATACTCTCAGGATTGGCGCTTTTGCCGGTGCTGATATGCGCCCCTGTAACCTGGAACCGGTACGTCTTGGCGGGCCGCCTGTACCCGGACTGGTTTACAGTTGGTCGCCCATCGAAGGATTGAGTGATCCTAACAGTGCTAACCCGGTAGCCACGCCAAACCGCCTGATCAGCTATGAATTAACAGTTAAAAGTGCAGAGGGTGGATGTTTATCAAAGGATACGGTAACCATCAGTCCGCAAATCATCGATAAATCAATGAATGTGTCGGGTAACAGGGTATTTTGCCTGGGGAACCCCGACTCCGCCGTATTACAGGTATTGCCATCGGATAGCATACAGTGGTTCAGGGACGATATGGCAGTAGCCGGCGCTACAAATACACAATATGCAGTTACCCAATCAGGCAATTATCATGCGCTCATTTTCAATAACAGCTGTGTGGCGCCGGTGAAAACAAATACTGTATTCATAGAGGTGGATACTGCGGCTACTGGTATACGTTATCCTGATGTTGAAGCGGCCATCAATTTCCCGATCAAACTAAACAGCCGGGATTTGGGGGTAAATTATCAATGGGACCCAATTGCCCAATTGGATGACCCTGCCATTGCAAAACCTTATTTCAGGGGTGCCAATGCACAATTGTATACCGTTTCCATCAAAGAGGTAACGGGCTGTGTAACTGTTGATACCCAGTTTGTGAAAACCTACAAAAAAATTGAAATTTACGTCCCTTCTGTTTTTACCCCTAATGCTGACGGTGTAAATGATTTTCTCAGGCCATTGTTATTGGGGTTTAGAAAAATCCATTATTTCAGGATATTCAATCGGTGGGGGCAAAAGCTGTTTGAAACAAATACCGACCTCCCCGGATGGGACGGCAGGGTGAATAAGATATTGCAGGAGCCCCAGGCCGTGGTATGGATGATTGAAGCCGAGGATATCGACGGAAAACTTCACCGTAGAAGCGGTACTTCTATGATTCTTCCTTAAAATTGGTCTACTAAGAAGGGTTTTCCTTTTTGGGAGGCAGGTCAAAAGCCTGTGCATCATGCTCAAATACCCCTTTGTGGGAGCCGTCGCAAAAAGGCTTGTTCTTCGAAAGCCCGCACCTGCAAATTGATACAATAGTTCTCCCGCCCAGGTGGTAAACCCGGCCTTCTTTATCAACAATTTCAAAATCCCCATCTACTTTTAGTGAGCCATTGCTGTTAACCGTAAGTTTGGTTGTTGCCATTTTTTTTCGCTTTATTCGTGAATAACGAGAATGGGTACTTTACTTTGAAAAGAAAGTTTTTTTGTACGGCTGCGGTGCAACAGGTTTTCCATAAAAGAGCGGTTCTTCTGAATGGCAATGATCATATCGATCTTTTTATCTTCAGCAAACAGGTTCAGTGCTTCCTCTACATCAAACAGTCGCATGAAGTAAAACTCTGGATGAAACCCTTCAAACAGCGACCGCAGGTCCTGTTTTTCTTTCTCATAATCTTCGGTAAGTGAGATATAATGGTCTTTATCAACATTTACCACGTGTAAATTTGGCTTAAAGCGCTGCAGGACTTTTTTAATGGGAACCGATGGGGTTGTATTGAGCGTATTCTTAAAATCGGAAGTGAGTAATACATTTTTGATGTCGGTGAATTCGGCATGTTCCGGTACTATGAGCACAGGGCAGGCTTTGGTGGCAGCCATTTTTAACGTGTTGCTACCGAATAAGACCTGCTCAATGGCTGATTTACCGGTGATTCCCATAATCACCAGGTCGGCCTGACGATGACGGGCAGCTCTCTCAAGGCCTAGTACAAAATCTTCCTCAGCATGGGCAAGGGTTTCCATCTTTACGATGAATTCACTCATCAGGGATGCTTTCAGGTTTTCAAGGCTCAACTCAGCTTCCGCTTTATCAGACGCATCTGCATAACTATGGTACAAAATTAAAGTAACGCCATAATGCCCAACCAATAATTGAGACGCATACCTGGCTGCATGGAGAGAGGTATCTGAAAAATCTACCGGAACGATAACTGTATTCATACTTACTGATAATTAATTAAATGTTGTGAAACAGGATTGAAGTGGATACGCAAAGTAATGGGATTTTAGGAACTTTTTCACAGTTTGATGCAGTTTAGGGCTGCTTCAATGCTATTGGTGGTATATAATTTGATTTACTTTAAAAAATATATTCACAAAATCAACGTTATGAAAAAGAATACCAAAATAATGCTCGGACTATCTGCTGCCATATTAACCACCATCATCTTCATAGCTGTCCGCGGTCGCAATAAGCGCCGGATCCTTAACCGGGTTGCAGAAGAAGGATATGAAACAGCACACGATGTACTTTATCCTCAGCAGAATGCCACCGGGAAGAAATTACATTTTGGCCCTGTAATCCCCTCTTAATTTCCCCAATTTTCCCTTTGTAAACAATTTGCCTTTCATGTGAAGTAAACTTCTGTTAGCTAAAAAGGTCTTATCTTTTGAATTCAAACCAGCGGAAGCTTACACAGATGAAAAACAGGCGATTAATTGTTAGGCTGGCGGCAGTATTGTTCCTGGGAGCTTTGCTGAATCCGGCCAATGCGCAAAAAAATACGGCGCTTCATTTCCCTTATAAAGAAAAAGGACTTACAGAAAGACAGGCAGCTGCACACCTGCTCAGCAGGTTTACCTACGGTGTAACATCGGCGGGAGTTGACGATGCGGTGAAAGCCGGATTGGAAAATTGGTTTTCGGCACAGCTTGAAGGCAATTTACCCGATCCGCTTGTTCAGGAAAAATTAAAGGATTACGATGCGCTGTTAATGGATAATGCTACCATTGTAAAATCATTTCCAAAACCAATACAGGTGCTTCGAATGGCGGCAGCAGAAGGGATTATCCCAGCCGATTCTGTAAAAAAAATCGACAAGGATGAATATCGGAGAAGGATGGCCGATTTTGTAAAACAAAAAAATATCCGCCAGCAGTCAGACCTTGTAAGGCAACTCATCAATCAGCGAATTATCAGGGCTATTTATTCCAACAATCAATTACAGGAAGTACTAACAGGTTTTTGGTTCAACCATTTCAATGTGTCTCTCACCAAAAGAGAAGCAGTTCTGTTGGTTCCTGTTTATGAAAGGGATGCCATACGCCCCCATGTAACCGGGAAATTTGAAAGCATGCTGCTTGCTACTGCAAAGTCGCCTGCCATGCTTATTTATTTGGATAATTTCAGCAGTTCGGGCAGCCCTTCCAATACAGGTGCCGCATCAAAGTCATTCAGGCCTAAACAAATTGGGCAGGAAATGAAACAGGATACATCGGCAATGCTCATAAAAAAGAACCAGCGCCTGCGAAAGAATGAAGGGCTCAATGAAAACTATGCAAGGGAATTAATGGAACTGCATACACTGGGCGTTGATGGGGGCTATTCACAACAGGATGTTACGGAGGCAGCAAGGATATTTTCCGGCTGGACGATCTACCCTTTTGCAGAAGGGTATTCTCCGTCAACTAAAAGATTATTAGAGAGAGTTGGCGAAGATGCTTTATTGAAACAGGGTTTTGTTAAGGATGGGGACTTTCTATTTACCATGAACAGGCACGATAACAGGGAAAAGAAAGTATTGGGAAAAACTTTTCCTTCTATGGGTGGCTACCAGGAAGGGGTAGACCTTATTCATATGCTGGCAGAACATCCATCTACTGCCCGTTTTATCAGTAAGAAACTGGCAGCATATTTTGTTTCGGATGAACCACCCGCTTCTTTGGTAGACAAAATGGCCACTGTTTTTTTAACATCAAAAGGAGATATCAAACAAATGCTTATTTGTATGGTGAATGCGGATGAGTTTTGGAACAGTGCTGCTATTGGCGCAAAAACAAAGTCGCCTTTCGAACTGGCTATCAGTGCAGCCAGGGTGCTTGATGCATCGGTAGACATGCCATACCAGTTGTTCAATCGAATAGACAGGATGGGGCAACGGATATACTATTTCCAGGCACCAACCGGTTTCCCCGACAGGGCTCAGTATTGGATCAATACTGGCGCTTTGTTAAACAGAATGAATTTCGGGCTCGATATTGCACAACAAATGGTAAGGGGCGTACATTGCGATCTGCTAAAGATCAATCAAAACCATGAACCCGAAAGTGCTGTTGCGGCACTAGAAACATATGCAACTCTTTTAATGCCTGAACGGGATACCCGTTCTGTAGTAAAGCGATTAACGCCTTTGCTTACTGCGCCTGCATTGGATAAGAAAATCAGGCAGGCTGCATCTTCCAGCAATGATAAAAAAGGCATGAATGAAAAACAGCCAGGTTCAAATATGCTATACGATGATGTTGCGCCTGTGATTGTTGAAGAAACTAAGCCATTTTCTGAAAAAGCAAAATATAACATGCTTGCTCAGGTGGTTGGTATTATATTGGGTTCACCCGAATTTCAAAGAAGATAAATAAAGCAATATGGCAACTAGAAGGGGATTTATAAAATCGGGGGCCTTGGCAGTTTTTGGCATTGGCCTGGGAGGGCTTCCATCTTTTGTAGCAAGGGCCGCAGCTGGCACCAGGTTGTTTTTGCCGTATAAGAAAAGTAAAATTTTGGTTTGCATTTTCCAAAGAGGTGCTATGGATGGGCTGATGGCAGTTTGTCCGTTTACAGATAGTTTTTTACAAGCAGCCAGGCCGGGTTTGTTTATGCCTGCCACTGGTTCCGATCAGGCATCAACATTAATAGACCTGGATGGCAGGTTTGGTTTGCATCCTTCCCTGAAATCATTTGAGCCATTGTTTCGTGCCGGACAGCTTGGTATTGTGCATGGCATTGGATCCCCCAACAATTCAAGGTCGCATTTTGATGCGCAGGATTATATGGAAACAGGTACGCCCTTTGAGAAAGGGACGCTTAGTGGATGGCTCAACAGGGCTTCGGGGTTAATGGGGCAGGAAGCTACCCCTTTCCGTTCTGTGAGCCTCACGGCTACGATGCCACGCTCATTTTATGGCTACGAGCCAGCTTTGGCAATCAGTAATTTAAAAGATTTTAATATCAGGAACAGGGCGGCAATCAAAGGCACAAACGTTGCAGCCAGGAGTTTTGAAGAATTGTATGATGAAACTACGACCGGATTATTAAAAGAAACCGGAAAAGAAACGTTCGATGCTGTTAAAATGTTGCAGAAACTTGATGCAGCGCCCTATGTTCCTGCCAACGGTGCTGTATATCCGAATTCAACATTGGGGAATGCTATGAAACAGATTGCCCAGTTAATTAAAATGGATGTTGGGCTCGAAATTGGTTTCGCCGAATCGGGAGGATGGGATACACATTACAATCAGGGTACCGGTACCGGCCCATTCGCCAGGAATGCAGCTGATCTTTCAAATGCCCTGGTGGCATTTTGGACAGACCTTGGATCTAACTGGCAGGATGAGGTTACGGTTATGACAATGACCGAATTTGGCCGCACTGTAAAGCAAAACGGGAGTGGTGGTACCGACCATGGAAGAGGCTCATGTAATTTTATTCTTGGAAACAGTGTAGCCGGAGGAAAAATACACGGTACTGTTCCTGAACTTGCCATCGAAAACCTGGAAGATGGCAGGGACTTACCTGTGACTACCGATTTTCGATCGGTATTCAGTGAAGTGGCCGATAAGCATTTGAAGATTCAAAATGATGCGGTGCTCTTTCCCGGGTGGACTGGCAAGAAAATGCCATTGTTTAAGCCATAGCCATGGGTTCATTAGATTCGGGGGGCAAGTAATACACAGGTATTCGATTCATCTCATTGGTGGCTTTGGCAAGTTTGTCAATCCCTTGCTTATACTTTCGTTTGTAAAAATATCCGTGTAACATCCGTATGCCACCAAAGATCATACTACAATACGCCAATATTACCAGCAGGTCATGTTTGCCAGGTAGCAAGGGTAGAAATGTTACAGCAAATCCGCAAACAAAAAAAGCCAGGCCTACGATCAATATCCGTTGCATTTCCTCAAACTTTTTATGCAGGTGAACAGATGCTTGTTGTAAAATAAATGCGGCATCATTTCGAATGATCTCTTTCCCGATAAATAATCCTTCAACTTTAGCAACAACGTTTGCAGTATTTTCATCACTTAGTAATAGTTGCACGATGTGGTGCTGAATATTATTGGCCTCATCTTTTTGAAGTGTTGTAATCATTTCTTCCTGCCACGGCATCCCTCTTTTCGATAACTCTTTCTTCAATATTTCTACAGATGTAGCCGGAAGGTACTGTGCTTCACTCCTGGCAAATTGCTGCAATAAGTCATCAGGCATCGCAGCGTAGGTAGCTTCTATGATTGTAGGGTCCTGTGTCATTTGCATGCAAGTTAACGGATGATTCATCATCCTCATTTTTTTTGGAATGAGGTTGTCTGTAATCCTTTAACATTTTTTTTGGGTGTAGGCATTAAATTTTTTTGACGCGGCAGGGTCTTATATACAAATACATTAATCACCTAAAAATTATACGTTATGAAAAAGTTTTTACAAAGCATCCAGGAATTTTTCAGCATCAATGAAGGATATGCAGTATTGCCTGGAAACATTTAAAAGGCATTGATTCATACAAACTCATCGATCATCCATCAAAAATTATACGTTATGAAAAAGTTTTTACAAAGCATCCAGGAATTTTTCAGCATTAGTGAAGGATATGCAGTATTGCCTGGAAACATTTAAAAATACATGGATTCCTTCTTTCTCATTATTCAACCATTAAAAAATTATATGTTATGAAAAATATTATACAAAGCATCCAGGCGTTTTTTAGTATCAGCGAGGGTTATTCAGTGTTGCCAGGCAACGTATAACCTGCAACTGATCATCAAAAATATATACCCGGTATTATATGGAAACTAGTGACCTCATGCCAATATCAATCTTGAAACTATTACGGGGAGTGCTACCCGATTTTCTCAAAAGGCCGGTTTAATCACGGCCTTTTGTGGCGTACCAAAACGCCTATTCATTTCAATATTTCTTCGCTTATTCAAAACACTGACTTTCGCGGTTTTTAACATTCAGATGTTTTTTGTGTACAACTTGTCCTGCTCTTTCTTCCCTTTCATAGGCAAATCAGATAATTTTGCTCAAAAAAAATTGTGAACCAGGTTTTGTTGTTTTCTCTAGTGGCATTTGGAGTTGGATTTGTTGTGGCATGGGTGCTGCAAGCGATGGCAATGGCGAAAATGAGAAAGGAGTTTAAACGAACAGAGGGGCTCCTGGAAAGCGAAAGGCTCATGAAGGAAAAACTCCGTAAAGAGAATATCGCTGTTTACCAGATGAAAGAAGCGATGGAGTCTGATTTAACAAAAAAACTACAGGATGCATCTGTTCAAAACCGTATGATGGATCAGGATATCATCCTATTACAAAAGCACTATGAGGAAACTGAAGCATTGTTGAAGGCCGGGCAACCAGTGATCCATGAATTAAAACTAAAATTAATAGAGGCCAATAATACTATTGCAAGGTACAAGTCGCAAATGGGGGTAAAGGTCTGAGTCTACACTTCTCAACAATTTATATGCGCTGGGTAAAAAGAATTGTCATTCTGCTGGTGATTTTAATTGTCGCATATTTTTTTGGCCCCCAACCCCCATCGGCAAAATATACGACTACGATCCCAACCGTACCTGGATTATCAGGAATTGATCAATATATTCTTTCTCAGGAAAAAACACATAAGATTAGGCCCAATAACGAAGCAAGGGTTGTTTGGGCCAGCGATAGCAATCATCAAGTAACCAATTATTCAATTGTAT
>JBPOHG010000018.1:0-10091 GCA_052035835.1 Bacteroidota bacterium
ATAAAAGACGTTAATTTGCCTCAGACAAACCAAGTTCAGCAGGTAAGCATTGAAGAATATGAGGATGTAAAGAAGATGTGGCAGGAAAATTATCAGAATATGGAAACTCCTATTGGTCCAAATGGAATTCCAACTGACAAACATAGCTTCATTCAGCAGGATATAGAGAATATAACCGAGACTATCAATCTCCTAAGTTCTGAAAATCAGGAAAATGTTGATAAGGGTATGGATAGAGTTGCAAATATCCTACCATTCCTACTTCTTGGAGAAATAAATTTTTCAAAAACCTTGGGAACCTGAAGTTTTCAGATAATGGTGACGAGGCAGGGTTTTCACAACCTTCTTTTAGCAATGGTGCAGCTTATGGCGACCTCGATAACGATGGCGATCTTGATCTGGTAGTAAATAATGTAAATGAACCTTCTTTTGTTTATAAGAACAATAGTGAAAAGGAGCACGATAAACATTCCATTTCTATTTTATTAAAAGGGACAGGACAAAATTCATATGCCATCGGCAGTGTAGTAAAACTGTATGCAGGTGATAAGCTGATAACAAGAGAACTTCATCCGGGCAGGGGATTTCAGTCTTCCGTTGATTATAAAATGGTAATGGGCCTTGGAAATACAAAGCAGGTAGATTCATTGGTGATTGTTTGGCCCGGGAAAACCGTATCAACTATTCTTAAACCATCTTTAGATACGCTTCATATCATCCAGCAACCTGCACATGCCCCATCTTATACAGTTGCAGTACAACCAGCAGCCGGATGGGATAAACAAATGGAATTGGTGGATGTTGACTTCGACAGGCATATAGAAGATGAATATGTAGATTTTTATGCAGAAAGGCTTGTGCCCGTCCTGGAAAGCAGAAAAGGCCCAGCTGTAGCTATAGCAGATGTAAATGCAGACGGGTTAGAAGATATTTTTATTGGTGGAGCCGTAAACCAGGAGGCAAAAATATATGTGCAAGTGAAGGATGGTTTTGTAAAGCGTTCAATGCCCGATTTTGCCCTTACATCAGAGTATGAAGATGTATCAGCCACTTTCTTTGACGCAGATGCCGATGGAGACCAGGATTTACTGGTGGTTTCGGGTGGGAACCACGAACCAGTTAACAGCCGTACTTTTCAAAACAGGTTGTACTTGAATGACGGTATCGGAAATTTTCAACTGTCTGATTTTAATCTTCCCGAAACCGGCATGAACGGGTCGGTAGTTGCTGCGAATGATATTGATGAAGACGGGGATATTGATATTTTTATTGGGTCGGGTAGTGAGCCCGGCAATTATGGAAAGGTACCTTTAAGTTGTATGCTGGAGAATAATGGGGCCGGTGCTTTCACAGATGTAACGAAAAGCAAGTACCCGGCACTGTTATACCCCGGGATGCTGAATGCCGCCATTTGGGTGGATGTGAATGGAGATAATAATAAAGAACTCGTTTTAGCCGGTGATTGGATGTGCCCGAAGGTGTTTTCTTTTAAAAAAGGCAAATTAACAGCATTAAAAACATCCCTCGAACCTTATAGTGGTTGGTGGAAATCGGTCTTATCCAGAGACGTTGATGGAGATGGAGACAACGACCTGTTGCTCGGAAATGTCGGTAAAAACTTTTACCTGCAGCCGTCTTCAACAAAGCCGCTGAAATTGTGGTATGAGGATTTCGATCAGAATGGGAGCGCCGACAAAATTATCACCCGAACTTACCAGGGAAAAGATATGCCTGTATTTATGAAACGGGAGCTGGAAGAGCAAATGCCTTCATTGAAAAAGAAAAATCTGCAGTTTTCTGATTTCGGTAATAAAAGTATATCTGATCTATGGGCCGGTGAGATACTCAACAAGGCCAGCGTTTTTACCATGACTACGGCTGCATCCTGTGTGGCTTTTAATGATGGAAAGGGCACATTTAGCATAGCTGAATTACCATCGTCCCTTCAGTTGTCTTCTATTGAATCCATTTGTTTTATGGATGTAGACATGGATGGTACAACAGATATGGTCACTGGAGGGAATTGCCATGATTATCTTCCACAATTTGGAAGGCTGGATGCATCAGGGGTAGAATTTTTGAGGGGAATTACAAAAGAAAAAATAATTTCGGAAAGTACAAATACATTGTCGCTTGGTATATCCGGTGTTGTGAAACATTTGAAAGAAGTTAAAGGCCCTGGCCAAACTTACTTCCTGGTGGTAAGGAACAATGAGGTTCCGCTAATATTTAAATTGAAAGATCAGAAAACCGGTAGGTAAACCCGGGTGTTCCAGCGATTGCTGTCAGTTAAAGCAGTCCTTCTAGTTAACATTGACTCGTATGCTTTGGCAGGCGATTGAAGGTGATGGTCTAGTTTGTAATTGATAAGTTCTTTGTAGGCATGTTGAATGGTTGAATGCCCTCCGGTAACATCAGCAACCAGGATATTGCCAGGGAACATTCGTTTGATAAAGAATGTTGTTGAAGCGGGTATTTCTTTATCAATTGGTAAGGCAGCCATTATTTCAAAATCACTGCTGTCTGTTTGGTTCACGTGCAGCATGGGAGGATGGGTGGCCCTGGCTCCTTTATCCAGAATGTATTGTTCGAGTGCATTAACCAAACTATCTGTGAGGGAAATGTTGGGATAAATGGGCCGCCGCATTTTAGTGGCCAGTAACAAAGTGTCTTGTACGGTTTGTTGACGGATGTTGAAAGAATAGATGCCAGTAGTGTTGCGGCTGAAATTTTCCAGTTGTGATAAAACATTTTCCAGGCTCTTGCGTATTTTGTTGAAAATAAAATAATGCCTGAATTTACTGATTGGGTTTTTGGTTGGGTGAAGCGATAATTGCCAGGTGAATAAGAGTGGTCCAGACGAAACAGGCAGCAGAAGGATTTGTGAGGAGATGCTGTCTTTTTTATCTGTAACAATGAGTACCTCTTTGAAACTTTCACCCGATTGTAAAGGTATGAACCGGTATCCCTGGTATTCAAACTCGGCCGTAGAAACTATTTTTCCGGGCCACCATTTTTGCCAACTGATATCTGCCCCTTCAAGCAAACGTTTTGAAGCGTTTTCTGTAGCATGAGTGGGCCTGCTAATACGAATATGAATAGTTTCGGGGATGTAAAAATAAGCGAAGACGGAAGCAAAGGCAATGATAATAAAGGATACATATAAAATCCACCTGCGCATTTTTTTTAATGCAAAATAGTGGATTCTCTAAATTAAAAGGATGAAATATTCCTAATAATATAACATGGTAAAGTTTTTTTGTAAATACTTATTTATTGCGTTCGTATTCATCGGATGCCGTGATCGGCAGGTTGCATTGCTTCAGGAAATGAATCGGGCTGAAACCGGAATCGGGTTTATAAACAGGAATGCTGATACCGATACCCTCAATATATTCGATTACCTGTATTATTATAACGGCGCAGGAGTAGCAGCAGGTGATATCAATAATGATGGCCTTACAGATATTTACTTTGTATCCAACCAGGAGTCAAATAAATTATACCTGAACAAAGGTAATTTCAGATTTGAAGATATTACTGAAGCTTCGGGGGTTTCATGTTTAAGTGAATGGAAAACCGGGGTAACCATGGCAGATGTGAATGCAGATGGCTGGCTCGATATTTATGTATGTGTGGTTGCTAACCATACACCCAAAAGCACTGGAAGGGGAGATGGGAAAACGTATTTTAAAGGAACCAGCAATAAATTGTTTATAAACAATCGTACGCCTACACCTTCTTTTACTGAAAGTTCCGCACAGTACGGATTGAATATTTCCGGCTATAGCACCCAGTCTGCATTTTTTGATTATGATAAAGACGGTGACCTCGATATGTTCTTATTGCAGCATTCCATTCATCAGACAGATACCTATGGCGATACTTCACTGAGAAGAAAATACAGTGATGTGAGTGGCTGCAAATTGTACCGCAACGACAGTGGCTATTATAACAATGCAACAAAAGGTTCGGGGCTCTTAAGTTCTGCTCTCGGATACGGGCTCGGCGTTGCTGTATCCGATTTCAATCACGATGGATGGGAAGATGTGTATGTTGGGAACGATTTTCATGAAAATGACTATTATTTTATCAACAATGCCAACGGAACTTTTTCCGAAAAGAACCGCGAGGCATTTGGCCACCAGAGTAATTTCAGCATGGGGAATGATGCAGTTGATTTTAATAACGACGGACAAACTGATATCATAACCCTTGATATGCTTCCACAAGATGAAGTTGCACTCAAAAGCAGTATTACCGATGAATCATTTGATGAGTATGAGCATCTTCATACACAAATGGGGTACCACCACCAATACAGCCGTAATTGCCTGCAGGTTAATATTCGTAATGGCAACCGATTTGCAGAAACAGGTTTATATAGCGGGATTGCGGCCACTGATTGGAGCTGGTCTGTACTTTCACCAGATATCAATCTCGACGGGAAAAAAGATGTGTTTATTACGAATGGAATTAAGAAAAGGTTGAATGATTTAGACTTTATTCGTTTCAGGTCTGCAGCTGCTATCCAGGAAAATAAAGCAGGCCCGGCCGCAAACGATGAGGAGTTTCTTTCACATATGCCTGATGGCGCATGGCATAATTATATGTTTATCAATGATGGCGATTTAAAATTTTCAGATCGGTCGGTAGACTATGGATTTACAAAGCCGACGATAAGTAGTGGCGCTGCCTATGCCGATCTTGATAATGACGGTGACCTCGATCTTATTACCAATAACATGAATGCAGAAGCAGGTATATTTAAGAATTTGACCCGTGAAAAGGATACGGCTTCTTCTTTTTTATCACTACGATTGAAATCGAATTCAGCTAACAGGTTTGCTATAGGGGCAAAAGTATTTCTATTTCAGGCGCAACGTATGCAGTATCAGCAACTACAACCTTCGCGTGGCTTCATGAGCAGTGTTGAACCAGTATTGAATTTTGGGTTAATACCTAATGTTAAGATCGATTCCATATTACTGATATGGCCCAACAACAAATACCAGGTAATTAAAAATTGTCGGCCCGATTCTATCATGAATGTCATGGAGGATCTTACACTGCCTTTCCTGAGTGGAGTTCATCATTCGTTTGTAACGCAATTGCTAGATCATTCATCCAAATTTGAGTTGGAGGATATCACATCCCAAACTGGATTGATGGAATGGTCGCACAAAGAGAATCTTTCATACAATGATTTTAACCGGAACCCATTTATACCTCACCAATTGTCAACCCTGGGGCCTGCAGTAGCAGTAGGTGATATCAATGGCGATTTGCTTGAAGATATTTTCCTGGGTGCTGCTAAGAATCAACCTGCGGCTCTGTTTTTACAAACCAGGGAAGGAAAATTCAATCGCTTCAGGCAACCTGCTATCGAAAATGATAGTTTAATGGAAGATGTGCAGGCTGCTTTTTTTGATTCAGATATGGATGGCGACTTGGATTTGTATGTCGCTTCGGGGGGCATGGAATTTTATGGAAAGGCCCCTGCATTGAAAGATCGTTTATACGTTAATGATGGTCATGGTAATTTCTCGGCCTCCTCTGCGCTGCCTCCCTTGTTAGAAAATAAGGGGGCTCTTGCCATAGCAGATATGGATAAGGATGGGAATTTTGAAATTTTTTCGGGAGGGCGAGCAGATGCAAATAATTATGGCGAACCGCCAGCTTCCTTCTTGTTAAAAACTATGGGGAATGGGATTTTTACAGAATCAGTTGTTGCACAAGATAAAACCAATTCAGGAATGAAATCTGGCGCAGCCTGGGCTGATCTCGACCTTGATGGCTACCCCGAATTGATAACGGCAGGTGAGTTTGATGCACCACAGATTTACAAATACAAAAGTGGTAAACTTCATTTTCAAAATGATTATTCTTTGAAGCAACTCACCGGAATGTGGCAATCATTATTTATAACGGATATCAATGGGGATAAGTTACCGGATATTTTTTTAGGGAACTATGGGCTCAATTCAAAACTTCGTGCAACTACAAATTACCCACTGAAATTGTATTGTAAAGACATTGATGAAAATGGCAATACCGACCAGCTGCTGTCTATCGCATCAGCCGATGGCAGGTATTACAATTTCCTGGGAAAAGAAACCTTCGAGAAGCAATTGCCATACATAAAAAAAGAATTTCTTAGTTACCGGAAAATGGCCGGCAAAACAACTGAAGAGGTTTTTGGTAAAAAAATAGCTGGTGCCAGGGAATTAAAGCTGGTTACCCTTGCATCAGTTGTTTTGATCAATAAAGGCAATTTGAAGTTTGAATTACAACAACTCCCTTCCTCATTTCAATGGATGCCCATTTTTGCTTTCGAGAAATTGTCAAACAGTACAGTGGTTGCGGCAGGCAATTTCTATGGGGTGTTGCCATTTGAGGGACGATATGATAACGGTATGATGCCTGTGGCTACATGGAAAGAGGGAAAACTGCATGAAGAACTACCTTGTTTCACAGAAGGAGAAGTGCGTAAAATGGTATGGGTGAAAGTAGGGAACGCAGCATCGCTTTTAGTAGTACGAAATCATTTGCCGGTACAACTTTTACGTTTCAAGCATCAGATTCATAAATAATTATTATATGAAAAATAAATTTTTGTTGAGTGGATGGCTGTTGCTGATCAATTTTTCTTTGTTTAGCCAGGATCCATGGAAAGTGGTTGCAAAAAATTTGGATGCTGCAAATTATTATGGCATAACCTCTGCAAACGGGATGATTGGTATTGTAAGTAGCCCCGAGCCATTTAAGGTAAGGGAAGTGGTCTTAGTCGGCGCTTATGATACATATGGCAGAGGAAGGGTGAGTAATTTTTTGAAAAGTTTCAACCTGCTCAATATGTACCTCGAGATTGACGGCAAGAGGATATCAGTTTCGGATGTTTCAGATATGGAGCAGGAAATGGATGTAAGAAACGGGCGTTTTACCACCAGGTTCAATCTTAAAGATAAAGCAAGCATCAGTTATTCCTATTTTGCAATCAGGCATTTGCCATATTCGGTATTCATGGATATTGAAATAAATCCATTTAGAAATATTCAAATAACGGCAGCCAGTGTCATGGATGCGCCAGATGCATTGAAAGATGTTCAAAATTATTACAATGAAATTGACAGGCCACATACAACCATTAGTTTGCTTACGTCTTCTGCAAAAAGCCCCACGGGCAAATTAACCATGTGCGCATCCAATGCATTTGTTTTTACCGAACCACATCGGGAGGAACCAAATGTTATACACGAAATGTGGGATAATAATATGCACCTCATGAAATTCAGCAAAAGCCTTGCTTCGGGTATTCCATATCGTTATTCAATCGTAGGCTCATCTATCACTTCTGCACATCATGATGATCCGTTGAATGAAGCTGAACGCCTTACTATTTTTGCGAAATTGCAGGGCAGGGAGCGGCTCACAGCATTGCATGATAAAGCCTGGAGTGAGTTATGGCAGAGCGACATTCTGATTGAAGGGGATGCACAGTCGCAACAGGATGTTCACAGCATGTTGTATCATTTATACGCATTTGTTCGGGAAAATGCCGCTGCAAGTCCATCACCCATGGGTTTAAGCGGCCTGGGATACAACGGCCATGTTTTCTGGGATTCTGAATTATGGATGTTCCCGGCCTTGTTGCAAATGAACCCCGCATTGGCAAAGGGTATGATCGATTACAGGTTTGAGCGCCTGGAAGCAGCCAGGAGAAATGCATTTGGAAAGGGTTACAAAGGCGCCATGTTCCCATGGGAAAGTGCAGCTTCGGGAGTAGAAGAAACACCTGTTTGGGCGCTGAGTGGGCCCTTTGAACATCATATCACTGCCTGCGTTGGAATGGCTGCATGGAATTATTATTGTGTTACACAGGATAAGGATTGGCTGAGGGAAAAAGGATGGCCGCTGTTAAGTGAAACGGCAAAATTCTGGGCAAGCAGGGTAGAGAGGGCCGGCCCTGGAAAGTTCAATATCAACAATGTAGTGGCAGCAGACGAATGGGCCGAAAATGTAGACAACAATGCTTTTACAAATGCCGCTGCAAAAGCGAATCTGCGTTATGCGGTATTGGCAGGGAAATTATTAGGATTTAAAGTAGATCCTGATTGGACAATAGTGGCAGATAACATTCCTGTGTTGGTAATGAGTAACGGGGTCACAAAAGAACATGCTAATTATAACGGAGAAGGAATCAAACAGGCGGATGTTAACCTGCTTGCATATCCTTTAAAGGAAATTACAAACCCAACAAGCATTGCAAAGGATCTTGCATATTATGAAACCAGGGTACCCAATGAAGGGACACCAGCTATGACACAAGCCATATTCTCTCTTTTATATGCACGTTTAGGAAATGCAGAGAAAGCATACGCATTTTTTCTCGATGCATACAGGCCTAATCTGAACCCGCCATTTAGAGTGATTGCAGAAACTAAGGGGGGTACAAATCCTTACTTTGCAACCGGTGCAGGAGGGATACTTCAGGCTGTATTAAATGGATTTGGCGGGCTCGATATCAGTAGTACGGGGATTCAACAAATGAAATCGGTACTGCCCTCGCATTGGACCAGTCTAACTTTAAAAGGAATTGGTGTACAAAAGAAAACCTATCATATTCCCATGCGTTAGATTTGGTTGCAATCGTTTGCAGTGCACACAATTTTCTGTATCCTGCTGATGCTGCTCACTTTTTTGTTAACTTGCTTGTATAAGTTGAAAAAGCTAATTGCCATATTTCTCATCACATTTTTTGTATTTAACCTGGTTGGTTACAAGTGGCTTTTTGATGCCTTGGAAGACAAAGCAGAAAAAAGGCTGGAATTAATGTTGGTTGATGATACCTATGATACCACTCAATTGATTGTATTCAGGAAACCTGTTGATCTGCCATACTACTATAATTCCAGGGTCTTTTCCCCTGCAACGGGAGAGGTGGAATGGAATGGAAAATTCTACCGCTTCGTAAAAAGCCGTATCGTTCATGATAGCATTGAAATGCATTGTTATCCTTTTGAAGAAAAGAACAGGCTGGTGAAAGCGGAAAATAATTTTGTTGAAATGAATACAGGAATGGCCACTACTGGTAAAACTGACAAAGAGAAGTTGCCCCTCAGCCATTTGATTCTTAAGAAAATTTTGTGCGAGTATAATCAGGCTACTCATGAAATGTTCAATACAATCATGATTCCTTTACCCAAATTAGAATTTAGTTACTATGATGTTCCCATAAAAGAATGTACGAGGGACATCATCCCCATCCCGCCGGAATTGATGTAGCCTACATTGATATCAAGCGCATTTATTGCGTTATTCTTGAACATTATTTATGTAAATCATGAAGACAATTTTTTTGTGCACATGTATTTGTGTGCTTTTATATGCTTGTTCATCCGATAAGCAAATAAAACGGACTTATTTTGATGAACCATTTACATATGCGAGAACAGTAAAAGAGTTAAATGAAGTAGTTAAGCATGTAGGATTTACTCCAATAGTAGCTTCCCGAAATTATGCGTATGCAAATATTGCAGCGTATGAATGTATTGCTGCAGGTTATCCTTCAGAATACAATAGCCTGGCTAAGCAATTAAACGGGTTAGCAGATATTCCTGCTGCTGATACAACTATTGCAATTGACTACGAATTTGCATCCCTGCTGGCGTTTTGTAAAGTAGGGGAAGCGGTCACATTTCCCGAAGGTAGTATGATGGATTATACCGATAGCCTTAAAACTGTTGCCAAAAAATCTGGCATGCCTTCAGCCATGTTTGATGCTTCTGTGAAATTTGCAGCTGCTGTTTCTGAAGCAATATTAGCATGGAGTAAAACCGATGCTTATGCCAAAACCAGGAGCGCTACCAGGTATACTGTGATGGATTCTCCCGGAAGATGGATCCCAACCCCTCCTGCATATGCAAGTGCCATTGAACCACATTGGAATGAAATAAGGACCATGTGCCTCGACAGTGCAAATCAATTCATGCCACCCAGGCCTATCGCTTATAATATGGATGATAAAGCAGGGAGCTATTACAAGCAGGTAATGGATGTAAAATTAGCAGGCGATAGTTTAACAGATGAAC
>JBPOHG010000306.1:0-4490 GCA_052035835.1 Bacteroidota bacterium
GAGCTAACAATTTTGTGATAAAATGTTTTATTGAGTCCGATCAGCATTTTTCTGAATTTTTTATCATTGTTGATCACCTGCCGGATGTTGTGGATCATATTGGCCCCTTTATAATAACAATCAATATCATTATCTGCATTTACGCCATAATCCCGAATGATGGGGGTGCGATTTTGAATGTTTTTGCGTGTTCCAATCACATATTCATTGCCTGCCTCTTTACCATAATAATATTCGGTAAACAGGGCTTCACTATAAGCAGTAAAACTTTCATGCACCCACATATCGGCCAAGTCTGCGGTGGTTATGTTGTTGGCAAACCACTCATGGCCGCTTTCATGGATGATAATGAAATCGAATAACATGCCCCATTGGGTACCCGACCATACGCTGGCCCCTTTGTATCCGTTGGTGAAATTATTTCCATAGGCAATAGCACTCTGGTGCTCCATCCCCAGGTGCGGCGCTTCAACAAGTTTATAACCATCTTCATAAAAAGGATATGGGCCAAACCAATATTCAAATGCTCTCATCATGCGTTCTGCGTCCCTGAAATGAGGCCTGGCTTTTTCGAGGTTATAAGCGAGTACCCAGTAATCCATGTCGAGGTTCCCTTTCAAACCTTTGTATTGTTCCTTCCAATGCGAATATTTGCCAATATAGGGAACCAAATTGTAGTTGTTGATGGGGTTTTTCACTTCATAAGAAAATTGTTTTAAACCGGTGCCTGCATTTTTTTCTTCTTTCAGCCTTCCATTGGCAATGGCTGTGAGGCTATCGGGAACGATTATACGAAGTATGGCGCCACTATCTGGTTCATCAGCTTGTGTGTCTTTGCATGGGTACCAAACACTGGCCCCTAGTCCCTGGCAGGCCACACTCATCCATGGGTTGCCTGCATTGTCGGCCTTCCATATCCAGCCACCATCCCAGGGGGCCCTTACTGCTTCCCTTGGTTTGCCATGAAAATGAGCTGTAAGTGTACGGTTGTGGATCCTGACCTTATACCTTGCATTGCTGTCCCTTACATTCACCCAATATACATTTCCTTCCCTGCGGATTGGGTAGGGGCGGTTGCCATCTGTAATACTATCCAGTACCATGGGCTCCTGCAGGTCTAATTGCATGGTATATACGCCACTGTCGGTGAAGCGGATGCTGTTTTTCCCACGGATCGTTTTGGTTGCAAAGTCGGGTTCAACAGTAATATCATAGTGAATGATATCCCATTTTTTTCTGCCTTCGCCAATGCTGCCCCGTAGTGTATCTGCCTTGGTATAAATATTTACCTGGGCTTTTGCAGGAATGGCTATACATACCAGCGCTACTGCAAGAACAGGTATCTTAAACATCTTCATTGAGTTGATCATGATGAATAAATGTAAGAACTCTTGTCTTTTTCTTTGATAAAATCATGATAAAAGGAGGCGGTGATGGTGAAACGGTGCATAATCTATAATTTTAACTGTCCATAGATATGAAAAAAGCCCCATTCGTATTGTACGCCATTGCGGTGGTTTTGCTGATGCAGGCCGCCTGTACTGGTTGTGGAAAAAAGCCATCGCAACCCTCTGAAGTATTTCGTTACAATGAAGCGGATGGTATCAGTACCCTTGATCCCGCCTATGCAAAGAACAGGGCGGTCATGTGGCCGGTACACCAGTTGTATAATACACTGGTTGAAGTAGACAGCATGTTGCAGATTGTGCCATCACTGGCAAAGAGCTGGGCGTTCTCTTCCGACCGTAAAACAATCCGCTTTTATTTACGTACAGATGTTCGTTTTCATGATGACCAGGTATTTGCAGGTGGCAAAGGGAGGCTGATGAACGCAGCTGATGTGAAATACAGCCTGAGCCGAATCATAGACCCTGCCACATCGAGCCCGGGTGCTTGGATATTTAACAAAAAGGTAGACAGTTTGCAACCATTTATAGTTGTGAACGATAGCATATTTGAAATCCGGTTGTTGCAACCTTTTCAGCCCATACTTGGTATACTGAGCATGCAATATTGTTCGATCGTTCCAAGGGAAGCAGTTGAAAAATACGGATCCGATTTCAGGAGGCACCCGGTAGGCACCGGGCCATTCAGGTTGATTGCATGGGAAGAGGGGCAGGCATTGATCCTTCACCGTAACGAACATTATTTTGAGAATGACATTCGCGGCTATCCTTTACCGTATTTAAAAGGTATCAAAGTGAGTTTTTTTGATAGTAAGGCCACTGAGTTCCTCGAATTCAGGCAGGGCCGCCTTGATTTCATCAATGACCTGGATGCAACTTTCAAAGACGAATTGCTTACCCGAAATGGGGAATTACAAAAAGCCTGGGAGGGTAAACTGGTATTGCATAAGTATCCCTACCTCAACCTGGAGTACCTGGGTATTCTTGCAGATAGCACACAACCGATCATGAAACAATCTCCTTTACAGATATTGAAAGTACGCCAGGCGATCCATCATTCGATCGACCGTAAAAAAATGATGATGTACCTGCGCAATGGCATCGGTATCGCTGCAGAAAGTGGTTTTGTGCCTGCTGGCCTCCCTTCATTTGACAGTGTTGCAGTTAAGGGTTACCGTTATGATCCTGTTAAAGCTTCCTCCTTGTTGAAAGAAGCAGGTTTTGATGCCGCACACCCGGTACCGGAAATTACGCTGCTGACGGTGCCCAATTATGCTTCGTTGGGTTCATACATTGTGAATGAACTAAAGCAGGCGGGCATACCGGCAAAAGTAGAAGTGGTTCAAAAGAGTTTATTGCTAGAACAAACCAGTAAATTGCAGGTTCCTTTTTTCAGGGGAAGCTGGATCGCAGATTATCCCGATGCTGAAAATTACCTGGGGGTATTTTATAGCAAGAACCCTGCACCACCCAACTATACCAGGTATAAAAACCCTGAATATGATCAATTATACGAATCGGCCTGGAAAGAAACCAATGACAGTATCCGTTACCGGAAGTACCGTTTAATGGATAGTATGATCATTGCAGATGCCATCGTTGTGCCACTATGGTATGATATGGTTTTGCACCTCGTGCAGCCCCAGGTAAAAGGGTTTTATCCGAATAGCTTAAATATGCTCGAACTCAGGCGTACCCATAAGCTATAAAAAAAGTGGCTGCCCTTTTGAGGCAACCACTAAAGTACAAAAAATGAACTTTGTTAGCGTATAGGCAGTTAGTTTGGTTTAGTTCTTAACAATTTTCCTGGTTACTTTTTCGGTACCGCTGGTCACTTCAAGGATATAATTTCCTTTTGGAAGGTTACCTAGGTCTTTCAATACAACAATGTTATCCCCTTTTTGTACTGCTACTGTGCGGCGTACGATTTCTTTTCCGTCGAAAGCGAGAATCCTTACCCTTGCATCAACATCAGAAGTACTGGTCATTGCAATTTTAATATCGGCAATGAATGGGTTAGGGAATACATTGAAATTTTCAACAGCGAGTGAACCATTCAGTTTAATGGCTACAATTTTAGAGTAGCTGTATTTTCCATCTGTATCTACAATCCTGAGGCGGTAATAGATAATTGAAGAACGTGTATCCAATACATCTGTATAACTGTATGAATGGCTGATGGTAGTAGAACCGTTTCCATTCACTTTGCCACGTACGGTGAAATTAACACCATCATCGCTGCGCTGGATTTCGAAATGGTCATTGTCTATTTCAGCTTCTGTTGTCCACTTCAACAAGGATGTATTTGCATTTTGCAGTTGTGCTTTAAATGAAGTGAATTTAACAGGAACCGGTCCGCCAGATTCACCAATTACAGCAGTACCATCATCGGTAAACTGGTCACCGGCCTGAGAATTGGTGGTGATGCGTGCTGTATTGATAATTGTACCCGGGATGGCATTTGCCTTCACTTTAAACCTTACCGTGTAAGTACTTCCTGCCGGCAATTCACCACCACTGGTACCTGTTGCGCCATTGCCAATAAAGAACTTAATATAATGTTTGGCACCGTTTACGCCTTTTACAGCTTCGTCAGTATCATTCGCATCAGTTTTGAAACCTGCCACCACACCTGGGGCACTGATCACTTCCAGTGAATTAGGAACATATGTTACATTGGCTGGCAATGTGTCGATGATGATCGCGTTGTAAGCAGAAGCAATACCTGTATTAGAACCAGACAAAGTATAAGTAAGCTCTTCATTAGAATCTACAAATCCATTATTATTATTGTCTGTTACGTTTTTGTCGAGTGTCACCAGCGGGTCTTTCATACGGATGCTGAAAGTAAATATGCTGGGGAAGTACTGATCGGCTTCTGTTCCAAATTTTACATTCACACTGGTTGCATTGGGCAGGATGCCATATCCTGTTCCAACATTCACCTCATCAATATCAATACCCATCTGGTTGAGGTAGTGTGGATTTTTTGTAGTTACATAAGCACCATTTTTAGAAATAGACCCATTCCAGAAATTACCGTTCGGGTTGATCGAATTGGTAACATCAATATTATTGATTTTA
>JBPOHG010000089.1:0-9278 GCA_052035835.1 Bacteroidota bacterium
GAAGAAGCCCGCAAAATGCGGAAAATTGTTAACCCATTCGTTGAGTTTTTCGGCTGGCAGCAACAGGATCAGCGACTCCTCTTCCACAATAGCAAACACTTTACTGGGATGATGGGTAAGCCCCGCATTAAAAGACATGATGCAACTTTCGCCTTTGCTGATATAGTACAGCAGTAATTCCCGATCTTCGAACCGGGTATATACTTTCACCAGGCCATTGAGCAGAATAGGTATAAATTTCACAAACTGGCCTTCCCGTAATATTTCTGTATCATTATCAAAAGCCTGTACAACACCGTGTGTTTCCATCTCTGCAATTAATTCGGGGGGTAAATCGGGAAGGTATTCGTGCAGTGGTTTCATTTGAATGGTTATTTTTGTTTGAGGAAAATACGTAACTGTATCGTATAAACGAAATGCCGTCATTGTACATACATATTTAAAAATACAAAATCAGATGATAGAAATACTCAAACAGCCCTGGCCCTGGTACATTGCCGGACCACTCATAGGGTTAATTGTTCCGGCCCTGCTGATATTGGGAAATAAGCGGTTTGGCATATCATCCAACCTCCGCCATATCTGTGCCGCCTGTTTTCCCGCAGGCATTGCTTTTTTTAAGTATGATTGGAAAAAGGAAAGCTGGAACCTGGTATTTGTAGCCGGTATTTTTTTTGGCGCTGTATTGGCAGCAACATTTTTAGCGAATCCGCAGCCCGTACAAATACATCCCAGCCTGGCAACAGAACTTTCGGGGTATGGGTTGCCCAGCCCTCAAGGCCTCTTGCCCGAAGCCATATTCTCCTGGGAATCATTATTGAGTGTACGTGGTTCCCTGCTGCTCCTCTTGGGAGGCTTCCTGGTAGGATTTGGTACGAGGTATGCTGGCGGCTGTACTTCTGGCCACGCCATTATGGGGCTGAGTAACCTGCAGTGGCCTTCATTGGTAGCCACCATCATGTTTATGGCCGGTGGTATTATTACAGCCAACTTCATTCTTCCATTCATTATGCAATTATAATTGCCAATACACCCAAATATGAACATTGAAAATGATTACGAGGTACGAACACAGGATAGCGTTTGTGGGAATGAGTCGGAAATTCAACACCCTGCCTGGCATAAAATTAAATACCTGCTGGTGGGAATGCTGTTTGGAATTGTATTCGTTAAAGCAGAAATCATTTCCTGGTACCGGATCCAGGAAATGTTCAGGTATCAAAGCTTTCACATGTATGGTGTGATTGGATCGGCTGTAATAACAGGCATTCTGTCTATTCTCATCATAAAACGTTACAAGATCAAAACAATTTATGGCGAACCCATTGTGCTGGAAACTAAAAAATTCAGCATTGGCCAGGTATATGGAGGCTTAACTTTTGGTGTTGGCTGGGCATTAACGGGTGCATGCCCGGGCCCCCTCTTTGCTCAAATTGGAGCGGGGTTTTATGTTGTAGCCCTTGTGTTACTGAGTGCAATAGTGGGTACCTGGGTGTATGGGCTTATTCGAGAGAAACTCCCTCATTAAAATAGCGGTTCGAAAAAAATACCCCGGAAAACTTGGATTATTACGAAACATTCGTAGATTTACGAAAATTTCGTAGAAAGAAATGGAAAAGCTCACTCATTCTGAAGAAGAAGCCATGCAGGCAATCTGGCGCACTGGTGAAGGCAATATCAAAGCCTTTATGGAAAATATGCAGGACCCTCCCCCCTACACCACCGTGGCTTCCATCATCAAGAACCTGGAGCGAAAAGGCTACCTCAGCAGCCGGCTGGTAGGAAATGCATATCTGTATACGCCATTCGTAAAAGAAGCAGATTATAAAAAACGGTTCATGGGAGATGTGGTAAAAGAGTACTTCGATAATTCTTACAAAGAGATGGTCAACTTTTTTGTGGAGCAGAAAAAACTATCTGCCAAAGAATTAAAAGAAATCCTTTCAATGATAGAAAAGGGAACACATAAACCTTAACATGTTACTATGCAAACCCTACTGTTATATATATTCAAACTGAGTATAGCTTTATCGGTTGTGTTCCTGTTTTACCAACTTGTGTTAAGAAGGCTAACGTTTTATAACTGTAACAGGTGGTATTTAACCAGTTATACGCTGCTTTCATTTCTGATACCACTTATTAATATTACTCCAGTGCTGGAAGACCAGCAATGGCAACAGGTGCGCATTTTAGAATGGGTACCGGTTGTAACGGGAGATACAGTACCGGGAACAATATCAACAGAAGTAAGTTCGTATGAAATATACTGGAGTATTGCCGGCGTTGTTTTTTGTGTAGTGAGTACAACCCTTTTGATAAAACTATGGTTACAATTGTATTCATTTATGCGGGTGAAACGCCAGGCGGAACTTATTGAAGAAAACGGAACAAAACTATACCGGGTAAATAAACCGGGAATGATGCCCTTTTCCTTTGGCAATGCTATTTTCATAAATCCGGATATGCATACTGCGGAAGAATTGCAGGAGATCATCCATCATGAATTTGTACATGTAAAACAAAAACACAGTATAGATATTATTTGGGCAGAAATATTATGCGTCATCAATTGGTTCAATCCTTTTGCATGGATGCTCAAACATGCCATCAGGCAGAACCTGGAATTCATTGCCGACCAACAGGTCATATCAAATGGGATGGACCGACGCCAATACCAGTACCTGCTCCTAAAAGTAATAGGGAGCCATCAATACAGTATAGCCACGCCTTTCAATTTCTCTTCACTAAAAAAACGTATAGCCATGATGAACAAAACAAAGAGCAGCAGCCGCCAGTTGCTAAGGCTGCTGTTCATTCTTCCAGCAACCATTTTATTACTACTTGCTTTCAGGTCGGGTAGGAAAGAACAACTATTACCTGAAGATAAAAATGTGCGGATATCCGGTATTGTTATAGATGCCGAAACCAACCAGCCATTGAGCGGGGTAAAGATTGTATCGTCCCGTTCTGCTACAGGTACCGTAACAGATGAAAGAGGATATTACCTTATTTCGATCCCTTACGAAAACAAACCGCTTCAATTCAGCCTTCGGTTAACAAAGAATGGCTACCAGGAATACGTTCAACAAGAAAACTGGGGAAACTTTTATAAACCCGAAACTGCCAAATCATATTCGAATAGTTTTGAGTTCTTTGGAATGTCTAAAAAAGAAGTGTGTGATCCGGAATCATTCTCGGCGCTTGTATCAAATGTAAAAGGGTATAGCCATCTCAATTATGAGAATACATTGCTCGAATTTAAAAACCTTCGGTGGCAGGAAGCAAGAGCAGAGGGAGATACAACGGAAAACCCCACGCCGCCTGGATGTTCAAAATACAATATCCAAATCACAGATGTGAGAGGCCATTGTACGATTTTGATCACAGACCCAAAGTCAAATAAAAAGGTTGCCAGGATGAAACTTACCGAATGGAACAGGAAGAAAAACTATTATGAAGCGCTCTATGGGGAACTTCCGCCAGCACCACCACCTCCGCCAGTTCCTGCACCGCCCCCGCCACCACCTCCGCCACCACCACCTACAGGTAAAACTGCTTACAATTTCCGTTTTGTTGATTTCGGGATTTAAATACCAGGTACATCAGGGTTTCAGAATGTCCTTTGCTTTGGAAGAAATGGAGTAAGCAGCAATTTAGCTGGAGTAGAAACGATACCATCAGGAACAACGCCGGCTAAAATGAATACCTCAAATGCAGGGAATATTTGCTGTGTGGGCTTGCATAACACACCGGCATTTAATTGCACATGTATCAATTGTGAAAAAGCTGTCATGAGTTGATGATTCGTAAGCATCAACGGTTCTCATTTAACGGCAGGTATAATTATATTTGATACCGCAATTCGATGTATTGAAACAAGTAATCATTTTTTTATTCTCATGCTGTATAGGTTGCTGTGTAAGATCACAGGATCAATCTTATCTGTTTTCTTCCATCAGTGTAAAAGATGGCCTTTACCAGGAAAGCGTGAACCTGGTACAACAGGATGCCAGGGGCTTTATCTGGATAGCAGCAGGCGAAGTATTGCAAAGATTCGACCGCTACCGCTTTACCAATTTATCCCCTTCACAAACGAATACATTTGCATTGCCGCCGGGCAATATCCGTTCCCTCATGATTGATAAAAAAAATCGTTTGTGGATGTTGAAAGGGGATAGCTCATTTGGCTATATCAACCCCGATGATTTTACATTTCATAAAGTAAGGATAGTTGCGCCCACGCGTTTTAATCAGCTTCCTACAGCATTGCATGTTGCCAAGGATGGCACTATTTTATTGATTTATGTTGGGAAGGGCATAATTACATACAACGAAAAAGCAAATGAAGCAGCAGAAAAGTACAATCCCTTTTTCTTGCCCCAAGGTTGGGAACCTACGCATCTCTACCAGGATAAAGAGCTGAATTATTGGTTAGGCACTCCAAATGGCCTGCTCAAATACAATGCCCGTAACGGTAAAATGTCTTACAACGGGCACAATGAAGACAATGACCCGTTTATAGACAGGTTGAAAGAATTTAAAGATATCGGCTTTGTTTACATTGATATTAAAAAAACAATTTGGTTCCATACAAGGCAATTGCCCAAATCATTTGTAGGTAGCTATAATACAAAAAGCAGGGAGTTAACCAATTGGGTTGATATCATGAATAAAGACAAAGACTCGTATTATGAATGCCAGGGTGTTTCCGAAACAAGCGATGGTTCTATTTGGATGGCGGGTCCTAATTTTTTTGCACGAGCCGATGAAACAGAAAAGAAAATATTTCATATTAAAACCAACCAGGCCGATAGAAATAGCATTTGGTACGATAATGTATACTCGTTGTTTGAAGACAGGGAACATAATATCTGGATTACAACCAACAAAGGCTTGTATTATTTCAACCCCAATGCGCAGGTTTTTAAAACGGTACCCAATCGTTTGCTGGGCAAAGATGTACCATATAAAGCAGAAGTAAGTGATATCCTGGAACTGGCCGACGGCCGAATTCTGGTTGCCACATGGGGCAATGGCGTATTTTGCTATGATAAGAATTTTAACCCGGTAATAGACAATATTTTTAACCAACAGGCACCATCCGGTTTAGGACTAACCTGGTGCCTGATGCAGAGAAAAAACGGGGATATATGGTGTGGCATACAGGCAGGAAATATAGAAATTTTCGAAGCAGCATCAGGAAAACACTACCGCATTCAACCAAAAGAACTGGAGGGCAGAACTGTTCGGCAATTGGCTGAAGATAGTGCTGGTAATGTATGGATTGGATCGCACGGAGGGCACCTCATAAAAATGGATGCACAAACAAAATCGTTTTCCCTGCAGCATCATTTCAAAGCAGTAATATCCCGGCTTTTTATAGACCGATCCCGTCAACTATGGGTAACAACAGATAGCAAAGGGGTATACCAGCTCAATCCACAAAATGCCACAATCATTGCGCATTATACTTCAAATTCTGGCCCCAATAAGTCAATGCGTATCAACGGAGCTGCAGATATTACACAACTCAACGATAGTACCATGGTGATCGTTGCAGATGGAATGTACTTTCTTGATCTGCGGTCACAAACTTTTAATTACCATTCTAAGCAAAATATACTTCCGAATAACAATGTCAGCAATGTTGTAATTGATAAACATAATAATATCTGGACTACAACCGGAAGCGGAATATGCAGCTATCATTTACCTAAATCAAAACTGAGTATTTATACAGATGTAGATGGTGTTCGTACCTACTCTTTTAATGTGGCAAGTAGTTGCAGGTTACGCAATGGAAAAATTGTGTTTGGTACCAATCATGAATGTATACTCTTCAACCCCGATGAGGTACTTGTAAACAACTACAAAGTGCCGGTTGTTCAAATAGCAGGGATTTCAATTTTAAATAAAACATTGCTGGTAGATTCTGTTCGTAAAATGGGCCAGTTAAACCTTAGGTATGACCAAAATGCACTCAACATTGAGCTTGTAACAAATACATACCAACATACGTACCCATTATATTATATGCTCGAAGGGGCAGACAAGGGGTGGAAAAAAACAGGTGCTTCAGGAGAAGTAAACTTGAATTACCTGCAGCCCGGGAAATATGTATTCAAAGCAGCCTGTATGGATGAAAACCTGCAGCCCGGAAAAATCACCAGCTTTATTATTCATATCAACACACCATTCTGGAAAGCGTGGTGGTTTTACAGCGCACTGGTATTGATCGCAGGCGCCATGCTTTACCTGCTCGACCGGATGCGGACGAAAAGGAGGGAAGTATTTTTTAATATGCGCTCCAACATTGCCGGGAACCTTCACCAGGAGGTTAATACTGCGTTGAACAATATCAATATCCTCAGTGAAATGGCTAGAATTAAAGCAGATACCGAACCACAAAAGTCGAAAGAGTTTATCGAACAGATCCATCACCAGAGCGAGACGATGATAGAAGCCATGGATCATATGTTATGGACAATCGCCCCAGAAAATGACAGCATGACAAAAATGCTCGACCGGATGGAAGAATATATTCAGGGGATTAATGTTAAGTACAACATTGAACTAACGCTGGCAGTAGACGAAAAAGTAAAGCAATTACAACCGTCTATGCAATTCCGTTATGAGAGTTCATATATCTTCAGGGAAATGCTCGCTGATATTGTGGGAGCCGGTTTTAGTAGCGGTCTTATGGAAGTTACGGTTGAAAAACAATCGATGGTATTCCTTGGCCGCTTTTCCAATACTGGCGCTGATATGGCCATGGCGGATAATTTATTACAAAGAAACGATGTGCGCCAAAGGATGGATATCGTTGGCGCCATCTTCCTGTGTGATACCGGTAAAGACGCAACAATGGTAGACCTGAGGATACCTGTTTCTGGCACATAACCCTCAACAACCTTTCATAAAATGTACTAACTTGTAACAGTTAATACAATTGTATGAAAGCAAAACAATTGATTGCTGCCATCTTTTTCTTTTGTGGGAATAGTCCGCTTTTTGCACAACAAACCGTTTCCGCCGATAAAGACTGGCATGAGCAGCATGTATTTTTAAAAAATACGCCGGATGCTGATATTATTATCCGGGAGGGGGATGTAGACAATCTTGGTTTTGGGTGGCCCGAAGGATTTGATCCATTTTGCGGCCGAATGACAGCATCCCATGGTTATCCCTGGGAGGCTAAAGCAGAAGACCTGCCTGGTTTCGACAGGATATTGCTTTCTGCATCCTATTCACCCAAAAAAGCCCAGCCATGCAGCGGCGATGGATATTCCGGCTCTTATGATCCCGTTACTTCAAAACCTGTTGTATTTAATATACCAACACTTTTAGTAGGGGCAGTAACAATTAAAAATGCATACCTGCAAATATTTATCGACGACTTCCAGGCACCCAGCATGTGTTCAAAATTCCAGGTAACGCTTAACAATAAACGCTTTACGGAAGCCGAAAAGTTCATCAACGCCATTGATCAAACAGGCCCTGTTGGCAAACTGATCAGTATACCTGTGCCAGAAGAATTTTATGATGATATCATTGGAAATGCTTCTTTTTCATTGTATATAAATGATGTAAAAGGTTCGGCTGATGGATTTGCTATTGATTTCATACGCCTGCTGATTAACAGGAAACAGGAAAATGCCTGTAAAGGAAATATCAGTGGAAGGGTACTGTTAAAAAATTCGGAAACGCCGGTAGCAGGCGCCAGGGTTTATCTTTCCAATAACAGCGCTGTAGAAGCCGATAAAGACGGACGGTTTACTATGAATGATATCGCCACCGGATTTGAAATAATTTCTGCTTCAGCTGCCGGATACAATGATGGACATGCGATGGCAGATATTGGACAGGGAGATGAAAATGCAGAAGTATTGATTTACCTGGAAAAAGGAAAGCAGGTCATATTCAATCAAAAGAACCTAAAAGTTGGGGAAGCCATCAGTCTCAAAAATATTTTATTCGATCAGGGACAATCTGTTTTAAAGGCGCCGTCAAAACCCGAACTGGATAAACTGGTAGCGCTGCTCAACTCAAATGCCAACGCCGAAATTGAATTGTCTGGGCATACTTCCTCAGAAGGGGAGGCTGCTTACAATCGTTCCCTTTCTTATCGCCGTGTGAAAGCTTGCAAAGAATATATAGTGGCCAAAGGTATTGATGCATCCAGGATCAATATAACCGGTTATGGGCCCGACAGGCCGGTTGCATCCAACAGCAATGAAGCTGGCCGTATATTAAACCGCCGTGTTGAATTGCGGCTTATAAAATTGTAAAGATTATTTTCTGCATAACGACTGAATGATTCCCTGTTGAGCCGGATACTCACGACTAAGGATAGATGCTGAAGCCAGCTCAAAATCATCAAAGTCAAACCCCGGAGAAACGGTGCAACCCACAAATGAAAAGCTGCTTCCTGCTGCGGGCCTGCTCGCAAACCAGCATCCTGCAGGCACCACATATTGAAATAGTTCCCCGGCTTCAGGATTGTTTCCCAATCTTATTACTTGTAGGTTATTCTCTTCAGAAAGAACCAAGACTTCCAGCGGGTCACCAGCATAAAAATGCCAGCATTCATCACTTTTTATCCTGTGAAAGGCAGAGAAATTGCCCGCTTCCAATAAAAAATATATCGCAGTGCTCAATGCCCGCTTTTTACCAAACCGTTCAGGTAAACCTGTAGCTTCAATTTCTTCTCCGCTTCTGTAATTTTCCCTGTACCAACCCCCTTCGGAATGCTGAATCAATTTAAATGATTCAATCAAAGTATTTGCGTTCATTGTTTTTGATAAAGATAATCTGCTTCAAACAGCAGGCAAGCCGGTTCACCTGTAATTTATTCCTGTTGAGTATATTTTGGTTGTTAAATGCCCCGACAGAATCTACTTTCACAGTGTTAATTAATTCTTCAATTTTTAAAATTCAACATCATGAAAAAACAAATGTTTATTGCAGCACTTGCAGCTGTTTGCCTGGCAGGCATTAACAATGAAGCAACTGCCGCTAAAATGCCGGTAGTTCTTTCCAACAACCAAACAGTAATGGCCACGCCACCTGCAGCAGTACTGGCGGCTTTCCAGGCAAGGTTTGGAAATGTGGCAGTTCGTCAATGGAAATTGCGCAGCAATGGAAACTGGAGGGCACATTTTATGAGAAATGGGATTGCATGGGAAGCCACATTTACTCCTGCAGGTATGCTGGTTAAATCGGAACCAGCTTAAACAAGGTAGTTTTACTTGCACATACCGGCCGCCTCATTTTTGGGG
>JBPOHG010000098.1:0-17332 GCA_052035835.1 Bacteroidota bacterium
GACAACCGGAATGAGTCGTACAGCCAGCTCACCAAAGACCAGGTACAATTGTTATGCGACCGAAGGTTTGGCATTGGTGGCGATGGGCTCATGCTCATGAATAAAAAGGATGGTTTCGACTTCGAAATGATTTATTTCAATGCCGATGGCAATACCAGCAGTATGTGTGGGAATGGCGGGCGCTGCATGATCCGATTTGCTTATCATATGGGTATACATAAATACACATACAGGTTTTTGGCGGCAGATGGCGTTCATGAAGCCGAAATTGACAACCACAATAACATCCGGCTAAAAATGAATGATGTATACAAAGTGGAAGACCATGCATCCTATGCAGTTCTGAATACCGGTTCACCACATTTTGTAAAACATGTAAACGATATCATGAATGTAGATGTAGTGGAAACGGGAAGGGATATTCGCAACAGCAAGCCGTTTGCTGAAGAAGGGATCAATGTGAATTTTGTAGAAAATACCGGCGACGATTCAATTTATGTAAGAACATATGAGCGTGGTGTTGAGGATGAAACGCTGAGTTGTGGCACGGGCGTTACGGCTGCGGCATTAGTTTCGGCGCACAATTCACGTGGGTTCAACCGGGTTGAAGTAAATACTCCGGGCGGGAACCTGAGTGTTGAATTCACTAAACTCGACGAAGACCATTTTGAGAATATCTGGCTATGCGGCCCCGCCCAATTTGTTTTTAAAGGCGAGATCGAAATAAGGTAACCATTCATATTCTAAACCCATCCAGCCAGCGGCAAATACCATGATTCAATATTTCAAAATTGTAGACCACAAAACAGTTGCAACCGACCGCCCTTCTGCCGGAACATGGGTAAATATCCTCCCCCCATTGAAACAGGAAGAATTTTCGGAATTGAGCAATACATTAGACATCCCTTTAGACTTTTTAAAAGACTCCCTGGATATCGATGAAAGAAGCAGGTATGAAACAGAAGACAATGTAAAACTCATCGTAATTAAAACCCCTACTGAGAATAATTCTTTCAATGAAAGTGATGCATTTTATATCACCATCCCCATTTGTATCATTCTCACAAACGGGCAAATTGTAACTGTCAATTCTTTTGAAAACGAAGCCATCAAAAAATTCCTCAATAGTTTTCAAAACCGTCACCCCGACAAGAAAAACATGATGGTGCTGAAGATATTTGAAAAAGTTACTACAAATTTCCAGGAGTACCTCAAAGAGATCAATCAAAGGCGAAATGCACTCGAACAGAAGTTGTATGATGCCAACAGGAATGAGGAATTGCTTCAATTGATGAGGATACAAAAAAGCCTCGTATATTTTGTTACGGCACTTAGAAGCAATGAATTGCTCATGATGAAAATGGCAAGGACGAATTTTCTTCACCTCAATGAAGAAGAAAAGGATTTTCTTGATGACCTGGTAATTGAAACTTCACAGGCACTTGAAACGGCCAATACATATACCAACATCCTCAGCAGTACACTGGATGCATTTGCAAGCATTATCAGCAATAACCAGAATGAGGTACTGAAAAGGCTTACCACCCTTACCATGTTGCTAAGCATCCCTGTATTGATCGCCAGCATTTATGGTATGAATGTGCCATTGCCATTCCAGGAGTCGCATTATGCATTCTGGATACCGGTATCGGTATGTCTATTCATTCTGGCATTTGCCATGTTCAATTACATCAGGCGTATCAAAAAATAACTATGTTTAATATCAGGGTTTACGGGATTTTGATCAATGCGCATAAACAGGTACTGGTAAGCGATGAACTGATCCGTGGAAGGCAGTACACCAAGTTTTGCGGCGGAGGATTAGAAAAAGGAGAAGGCACCATTGATTGCCTTAAACGTGAATTCATAGAAGAAATGAACCTTCAGATCAATGTGCTCAACCACTTATATACAACAGATTTTTACCAACAAAGTGCTTTCAACCCGGCTCACCAGATTATTTCTATATATTATGAAGTGGAAGCCTTAGAACCCATCAGAGTCCCCTTACGAAATGGCCCATTTCAATTTGATGAGGCACAGTTAAAGGCGCATGAAGAGAAAGGCGAAACGGAGACCTTCCGGTTTGTACCCTGGGAAGAATTTTCAGCAGCTACCGTCACGTTGCCGATTGATAAAATTGTAGCCAACATTATCCGCAAAAAATACAACTAGCATGGATACCCGCAGTTTTTTTACCGGCACATTTTTGCTGGAGAACGAAAGAGCCAGGCTCGAGCCATTAACAGAAAAGCACTATGAGCCACTGTTGCCCATAGCCATGAACCGGGAACTTTGGGAATTCACGAGCGCCAATATTGAAAACGAAGATGATTTTCGCAATTATTTCAACATTGCGTTAACGGAAAGATCGAATGGCATCTCCTACCCTTTTGCCATTTATGATAAACAAAACAATTGTTATGCCGGCTGCACCCGTTACAGCAATATTTTTTTTCAGCACAAGCGGCTGGAGATAGGCTGGACCTGGTATGCCCCAGCGCTTCAGCGAACAGGCATCAACAAAGCAAGCAAATTCCTTTTGCTCAGTTTTGGATTTGAACAACTGGGCCTCAACCGCATCGAATTAAAAACTAGTTTACTCAATATCAAATCCCAGGGCGCCATGCTCAAGATTGGCGCAGTAAAAGAAGGGATACTACGCCGACACATGATTGCAGACAATGGCTCGGTAAGAGACACCGTTTATTTCAGCTTTATCCGTGAAGATTGGCCTTCAATAAAATCCGGCATTTTTAAGGAGTTCAATGAAATGTAGATCAAGACCCATCTGTAAAAATTACGCTATTTTTGCTGCACTATCAGCCGGTTATCGTTCTTCCCAAAGAAGAAAGGAAAGTCCGGACAGCACAGGGCAACACACCGGTTAAGCGCCGGCTTTGTTGTATTGGCCAGCCCATATACAGCAAAAGAGAAAGTGCCACAGAAAATAACTGCCATACTTGTATGGTCAAGGTGAAAATGTGAGGTAAGAGCTCACGGTAACCATTAGTAATAACGGTTACGGGTAAACCTTGTGTGCTGTAATGCCACGTATATCAACGTTGAGGGCGGCCCGTCCGATGCCGGTAACGGCTACGTTGAAGGGTAGGCAGCAAGATTGCATCAGTAATGATGCAGCCAGATAAATGATAACCGCTGCTATCAAAAAAATAGCAGTCACAGAATCCGGCTTATGGCTGATAGTACTTTTTATAAAGGCATATAACGTATGCATTCATTATGACAGCAGCCATCATAACTATCTGTATACTCATCCTGGTGGCCTATATTTTTGACCTGAGTTCGGCACGTACCCGTATCCCCAGTGTGATATTATTGTTGCTGTTGGGCTGGATCGTTCAACAGGCCACCACGTTCTTTAGCATACCTGTTCCCGACCTGGAACCGTTGTTACCTGCATTGGGTACGATTGGACTGATCCTCATTGTGCTGGAAGGAGCCCTTGAGCTCGAACTCAACCGCTCCAAATTACCAGTGATACGAAAAGCATTCCTTATTGCAGCTTTTCCTATTGTAACATTGGGATGGCTGATAGCATTTACCCTCAACCGTTATGCAGGCATCCCTTACAGCATTGGTTTATTAAATGCGATCCCATTGTGTGTCATCAGCAGCGCCATTGCCATTCCAACGGTAAAAAAGCAACCAGCCCTGGTAAAAGAATTTATCGTGTATGAAAGCAGCCTTTCTGATATTATTGGCATCTTGTTTTTCAATTTTCTTGCTTTCAATACGGTGATTAATGCTAATGCTTTTGGACAATTTACGCTTCAGCTGCTCCTGATGATTGTTATTTCCTTTGGCGCAACGATTGGCCTCTCATTTCTGCTGAGCCGCATCAGGCACCATATTAAATTTGCCCCCATCGTACTGCTGATCATTTTAATTTATGAAGTTTCCAAGGTGTACCAATTACCGGCATTGCTCTTCATACTTTTATTCGGGCTATTCCTGGGAAACCTCGATGAATTGAAGAGATTCAGGTTCATTGAAAAATTACAACCCGATATTTTAGACCGGGAAGTGCATAAATTCAATGAACTGGTAGTAGAAGGCACTTTCCTGGTTCGGTCGGTTTTCTTTATTCTCTTCGGGTTCCTGATGCGAAGTGAAGAGATTGTAAATACAGAAACCCTGCTTTGGGCAGTTGGGATTGTAGCTGCCATTATTGTGATCAGGCTTGTAATGTTGAAAATTGCGAAGCTCCCGCTTTCCCCCCTCCTGTTTATTGCACCGAGAGGCTTAATTACCATATTATTATTTGTATCCATCCTGCCCGAAAAATCTATTCCCCTCATCAATAAATCATTGATCATTCAGGTGATTGTACTCACGGCATTCATGATGATGTTTGGCATGATGTTCAGTAAGACTGCAGCATCAGCCGGTGAAACCAACACAACCGAAACCAACACAGCATAACAGGCATCACTTGCGCCGGCTTTTAGGCGATTGAAGACAGTCTTTGCAAACAATGACGATATGCTCAGCAAATCGGCTGCTAACATGCGCATTCTTGCCGTTGATCTCCAGCTCTGTTAGCCCGTCAAACTCCTGCCTCCCAATCAGCTTGATGCTGGAGTGCAAGCCAAGTCCGATTTTATTTGCATATTGAAGAAAAGAAGCAGAGTTATCCTTCACTGCTACTACCGTACAGGTATGGCCCACCAATTCTTCCGACAACGTTTTCGTAGAAACCAATTTCATATTTCCCCTGGCATCGGGGATGCTATCCCCATGAGGGTCAAATGAAGGATGGTTTAGGAAGGTATCCAGTTTGTCAATCAACTTCTGGCTTTGTATATGTTCCAATTGCTCGGCCACTTCATGCACTTCGTCCCAGCTGAATTCCAGTTTCTGAAAAAGAAAGGTTTCCCATAAGCGGTGCTTGCGAACAATTTCAATGGCTTTTTTCTTCCCCTCTTTAGTTAGTGAAGACTTCCCATACTTTTCATAGGACACCAACGATTTTTCTTTGAGCTTTTTGAGCATGTCGTTCACCGTAGCAGGTTTTACATCCAGATGAACGGCAATTTCATTGGTTCCTGCATCCTTTTTGCCCGAACGCTCAAACGTAAGCTGCAAAAGGGCTTTCAGGTAATTTTCTTCTGTAATGGATAACATTTGACAAAAATAGTTTAAACTGACGAAATATATTTGTTAGACTACTCTAACAAATATATTTTTGCCTCACAAACATACATATTGAAACAAACACTGTTCATATTGCTCTTCCCATTCCTCATAATGCCAGGGTTAATGGCCCAACGTACGGTATTGGTGGAAGTGGGCACAGGCCAGGGATTGTTGCCCCATGCAACACTCGAAATTCGATCGTTGCGTTGGGCAACCGCTACTGATAGTATGGGAATGGGGCGTTTTCATGAAATACCGCCGGGGAAGTACACGATCCATGCATCAATGGCAGGATATAAGAGCCAAACATATCCATTCACGGTAAGGGCCACCGATAGCATCGTACGTATATCAATTCAGTTAACACAACTGTTGGCCAACCTGGAAGAAGTTGTAATCACCGGGACATTAAAAGAAGTTAGAAGATCTGAAAGCCCCGTTCCCGTAGAAGTTTACAGCCCTGCTTTTTTCAGAAAAAACCCCACCCCCTCTGTGTTTGATGCGTTACAAAACATCAACGGGGTGCGCCCTCAATTAAACTGCAATATTTGTAATACAGGAGATATTCATATCAATGGTTTAGAAGGCCCTTATACAATGGTCCTGATTGATGGAATGCCAATGGTAAGCAGCCTGGCAACAGTATATGGATTATCGGGTATCCCTAACAGTATGATTGAACGGATAGAAATAGTGAAAGGCCCGGCTTCTTCATTATATGGAAGTGAGGCTGTTGGAGGGCTCATTAATATTATTACAAAAAAAGTAGTGAATGCCCCGCTTTTGTCTGTAGATATGATGGCTACGAGCTGGAAAGAATTGAATGCAGACCTTGGTTTTAAATTCAAAGCCGGTAAGAATGCCGCTGCTATTACAGGTATCAACTACTTTTTATACGATCAGGTAACAGATAACAACAACGACCGTTTTACAGATGTCACCCTCCAAAACAGGCTTTCGCTGTTTCAGAAATGGAGCTTCAAACGGCCGGCAAACCGCATTTTCAACCTTGCAGGAAGGTATATGTATGAAGACCGTTGGGGAGGAGATGTGAGGTGGAATAAAACATTCCGTGGCGGGGATAGTATCTATGGAGAAAGTATTTATACAAGACGGCATGAATTATTTGGAAATTACCAATTAAGGTCGAACAAGAAACTGATGCTTTCATTTTCTTACACCGGGCATGCGCAGGATAGCCGGTATGGCCTCACCTCCTATATTGCCCAGCAACACATCGCATTTGCTCAATTAACACTCGACCATCAGCAAAAAAATCACGGACTGCTTGCCGGAATGGCATTACGGTATACGGTGTATGATGACAATACCGTAGCAACTGCTTCCCAACCCAACCGCACCTGGTTGCCGGGTATTTTTGTGCAGGATGAAATAGCCTTATCTGCCAAACAAACAATGTTGTTTGGTGCCCGCTACGATTACAACTCCGTACACGGAAATATATTCACGCCCAGGTTTGCCTTTACATGGAAACTCCCCCGGCACCAGTTGCTTCGCCTCAATGCCGGAACCGGCTTCAGGGTAGTGAATCTGTTTACAGAAGACCATGCCGCACTCACCGGTGCTCGTTCAGTTGAAATAAAAAATGAATTAAAGCCCGAAAAAAGCTACAACTTCAACCTTAATTATAACAGGAAAATTTTTAATGGCAATGGATGGCAGGCAGGCATTGACATAACTAGCTGGTACACTCATTTCAGCAACAGGATATTTGCCGACTATGAAGCCCATCCCAACAAGATCATTTATGATAACCTGAAAGGCCATGCCATTAGCCAGGGAGTGAGTGCCAACATTGACTTTGCTTTTAAAAAAGGGTTGAAAATAAATGCAGGTGCCAGCTATATGGATGTATTTACGGTGAAAGACAATATACGTTCCAGGCAGATCCTTACCGAAAAAATTACCGGCACATGGGCCCTCTCATACAAAATAAAAAAACTCAACCTCACATTTGATTATACTGGCAATGTATATGGCCCCATGAAGCTGCCGGTATTGGGTAAACTCGACCCTCGAAGGCCTTACTCACCGGTATGGAGCATTCAAAATATACAACTACAGTTTACGGGTATACGCCGTATTGAAATATATGGCGGCATCAAGAATTTGCTCAACTGGACACCGGCTAAAGGGAACCCATTCCTCATAGCCAGGAGCGATGATCCATTTGATACACAGGTAGAATACGATGCTTCAGGCAATATCAAACCTACCTCATCCAATCCGTTTGCATTGAGCTTCGACCCTTCGTATGTATTTGCACCCAACCAGGGTATCAGGCTGTTCATTGGATGCAGGTTCAATGTTTTATAAACCCTTGATTGATTATGCTTGCTGCGCTTTTTAAAACGGGCTTTTTAATGTATTTTTAAGAGCAATGAAACGTTTATCACTCAACCTGATCAAAGCCATCTGGAAGATAGGTAGCAATACAGATAACATTACAAGTTATACCGATGCCAGGCTTATTGTAGAACGCAGGATTGAGTTAAAAGAAATGGTATTGGATTTCTTTTTGATAGGCGCAGGCATATTATCTGCCGGCTTTGGATTGAAAGGATTTTTGCTACCCAACGAATTCCTCGACGGAGGTGCCACCGGGCTATCATTATTGGGATCGAGATTAACCGGCATACAGTTTTCCCTCTTATTGATATTAATAAACACCCCATTCATCATCCTCGGGTATAATCTCATCAGCAAACAATTTGCCATTAAAACCGGCATCGCAATTGCCATGCTGGCGTTGTGTGTAGCCGTTATCCCCTACCCCCAAATCACCAATGATAAATTATTGGTGGCGGTATTTGGCGGTTTTTTCCTGGGGGCCGGTATTGGCCTTGCAGTAAGAGGCGGTGCAGTTATTGATGGTACAGAAGTATTGGCCATCGCCATTACCAAGCGATCGGCCCTTACCATTGGAGATGTGATCATGATTGTGAATGTAATTGTATTTTCCCTCGCTGCCTGGCTGATATCTATAGAAACCGCACTCTATGCCATGCTCACTTATTTAGCGGCTTCCAAAACAGTGGATTTCATCATTGAAGGTATTGAAGAATATACCGGGGTTACCATTATTTCACTAAAAGCCGATAAGATCAGAAACATGATCATAACAAAAATGGGCCGGGGCATCACCGTTTATAAAGGCGAACGTGGCTTTGGAAAAAGTGGAGAGAAGTTGTATGACATGCAGATTGTATATACAATTGTAACAAGGCTTGAAGTAAGTAAATTAAAACTGGAGATTGAAAAAATAGACCCCAACGCATTTGTTGTAATGACAAGTGTGAAAGATATGAAGGGTGGCATGATTAAGAAAAGAAGGTTAAAGTAAAGTATCTTTGCTGCAGCGTAAACATGAAACTTACACGACTATTTAAAGATTTTTTTCAAAGTGAAAAAACAGGCGGGCTTGTATTGATCGTTTGTACACTATTATCCCTGGTACTTGCCAATAGTTCGGTAGGTAGCGGATACATTCAATTCTGGGAAGCCGATTTCAATGGGCACAGTATAACCCATTGGATCAACGATGGGCTCATGGCAATCTTTTTTCTTCTGATCGGCCTCGAGTTGGAGCGTGAAATTTACAATGGTGAACTTTCTGACCTCAAAAATGCCCTATTTCCTGTTATCAGTGCCATCGGTGGTGTAGTTATTCCTGCATCCATATACCTGTTGTTCAACTATGGAACCCCTTTACAGGATGGTGCAGGTATCCCCATGGCAACAGATATTGCATTTGCCATTGGTGTGTTATCCTTATTAGGAAAAAGGGTGCCAGCCTCCTTAAAAATATTCCTAACTGCATTGGCAGTGATTGACGACCTGTGCGCCATCATTGTGATAGCGATATTTTATACATCAAACCTTTCACTTGGCTACCTCGGTGCATCCTTAGGAATTTTCGTTGTATTGCTGATCATGAACCGGTTAAAAGTACGCAACCTCGTACCTTATCTCATTGGTGGTATTGCCATGTGGTATTGCATGTTGCATTCTGGTGTGCATGCAACCCTGGCAGGCGTTTTGCTCGCATTTGCCATCCCTTTTGGGAATGGAGATGAAAAATCTACCTCCTACATACTTCAGCACGCACTTCATAAACCAGTGGCCTTTTTCATCATACCTGTTTTTGCATTGGCCAACACCTGTATTGTAATTGGCGATGATATCATGGGCAGCCTCCGCACAACAGAAGGGATGGGCATCATTACAGGATTGGTGGTGGGGAAACCAGTTGGCATCCTTGTTTTCAGCAGCATTGCCGTAATGACTGGCGTTTGTTCGTTACCGTCGGGTTTAAAATGGAAACATATTGCAGGAGCCGGCTTGCTGGCAGGCATTGGGTTTACCATGAGCATCTTCATTACCTTGCTTGCCTTTACAAATGCCGAATGGATCAATACTTCAAAAATTTCCATCATTGTGGCATCCCTCATCGCCGGAATTGCGGGATTGATTGTCCTGAAAATCATCCTCAAAAAAAAGAACCGTATGCAAAAGGTCCCCTAATAGGAAAAGTAAACCTGGGTTGCGCCATATCCATACATGGGATGGTACTGGTTTACAAATGAAGCAACCTCTTTCTTATGGCGCAGCTTCTCATGAATTTCATCCCTCAGCCTACCCTCGCCAACTCCATGAATGAGTACCAGTTCGGGTAATTTATGAAGGACCGCCAATTCGTAATATTTCTCAAAAGTGCCCATTTGCAATTGCATCATTTCAGCCGGAGACATCCGGGATGGCGAATCGGTAAGCTTTCCGATATGCAGGTCAACCACCGACCTCGCAGGTGCAAGGAAATCTTTTATTTTAGACAGATCATAAAGTTTTACCCCATTGTTACCCAAAGCTGAAAGGTCAACTTTCTCTTCTTCTGCTTTATCCGGATAATGTGTAAATAATTCGAATGAGAAGGATGGATCATTGTTCGCTTTAATTTCCTCTATTTTTTTAAATAGCTGCTTGCCTTTAAGCTTGATCGTTCGTTCGTAATAAGGTGCTTTCTTTTTGTTTTCCTGCTCAAGCGTAAACTCAAAATCGAACCGGGGATTGTCGTTCATGTCTTCAAAAGCAATATCATGCAGGTAAAAAGCATTCAACCCCATGATGGTATTCTTTAACTCGAAATGCCTGTCATTTCCAAACATAAGCGTATAAGAGAACCGGTAAGTTTCCTCATTGTTGTTTACAATGTATACTTTTAGTTTTTCTACCACATCGTCTTCAAAAATATCTTTATCGAACACCGGGAAAAACTGCAACCATACCCCATCCCCCTTCTTTTGGCGTGTGGCCGCTTTTTCTGTACGTACCTGGTCTACGTGAATCTTTTTCTTCTCAACCGTCTTCTTTTGCGTAAACATTTTAAAATATGGGAAATCGATCTGATCCATATATGCAGGAAATTTAACCCCACGCACTTCTATCATTACCATTTTATCATTGATGATATCAATCACCGTCCCTTCCTCATCAGAATGCAGTACCACAATTTTATCCCCTATTTCGTATTTCATTTTTTTTATTTAAAAACAACGGCACAAAGTTAATTCACTTTGTGCCGCCAGACAATTATCTCTATTGACCCCTTAATTGGCAGGAGTTGCCAGTTTACTTTTCTTGTATCCATACAGGAAGTAAATGACCAACCCAATACCCAGCCAGCCACCAAACCAGGCCCAGTTCATAGCGGTCATTCCGGTAAGGAGGTACATGCAGGTAGTTAACCCCATCAGCGGAATAAGCGACCAGTTTTTTATAAATGCCCCGATGGAAAGCAGGATACAAATGGCCCAGAAAATGATGGCAGAAATATTATACGTTGGATTCACCCCTTCACCTTCGAAAACGAACAGGCTTGAGAAATAATCTTGTGCAAAGATGCTGATGAGTGTAATAGCACCGGCGATAACCAACGGAAAAATAAATTTCGCTGAAATGAAAGGCAGGTGAAATTTTCCCGGTTCCTTCTCTTTGGATGGCAGCAATAATACTCCACCACATACCAGGACGAACGCAAACAACGTAGCGATGCTGGTAAAATCAAGCACAAAAGTTTTATCTGTAAACAGAATAGGAACTCCAACTACCAAACCGGTAATGATGGTTGAAAAAGACGGGGTTTTAAATGTTGGGTGTATTCTTTGAAAAACCGGGGGCATCAAACCGTCCCTGCTCATGCTCATCCAAATCCTGGGTTGCCCCATCTGGAAAACCAACAATACACTTGTCATGGCAACAACTGCAGATATCGCCTCCAGCATTTGCATCCATGCGATGTTTAAATTATCTTCTTCAAAAATAAATGCCAGCGGATCGCCGACCCCATCAAAATTCTTATAGTAAACAGCGCCAGATAATACCAGCGTAAGTAAAATGTAAATGACTGTACAAATAACGAGAGACAGTATCATACCTTTTGGAAGGTCCCTTTGCGGGTTCTTGCTCTCTTCTGCAAGGACACTTACCGCGTCGAATCCTATATAGGCAAAAAATACGCCTGCCACAGCTGCCATCACCCCTTTAAAACCGTTTGGCATAAACGCATGAACGCCTTCATCATTAACTGGTGTCCAGTTGTGCGTAAGCCCTTTTGAAAAAACGAAGTAGCCACCCACCAGGATGATCAGAAAAACAACCCCTAATATTAAAATAACCATAAGGTTACTAAAATCACGGCTTTCTTTGATACCGCGGTACACCAGGTAGGTGATCAGAATATTAATAATGAGCGCAGGCAGGTCGAGAATAATTTTTAAACCACCTACCATTGGGGCCGTGTTCCAAGCGGCAATAATTTCGGCATTGGTACTGCCTCCATCCACCGCATGCTTTGCTTCCATATAACTGGTGCTGAGGTATGCCGGGATATGGATATCCAGTTTACTGAGGAAGGACGTAAAATAGTCGCTCCAGCTATAGGCAACATATATATTTCCGATGGAATACTCCATTATAAGGGCCCATCCAATGATCCATGCAAACAATTCTCCAAAACTTGCATAGGCATAAGTATATGCACTACCGGCAACGGGTATCCGGCTGGCAAAATCAGAATAGCAAAAGGCCGTAAATGCACAGGCAATGCCGGTAATAATAAATAAAATAATCACCCCGGGGCCACCATTGAATACTGCACCACCCAGGCTGCTAAAACTGCCCGCCCCCAAAATTGCTGCGATTCCAAAAAAAGTAAGGTCGCGTACATTCAAAACCCGTTTCAAACTTCCGCCACCATGAGGATCGGAAGAACCTTCTGAAAGAATATTACTGATGCTTTTTCTTCTGAAAAGTGAGTTGCTCATTCGGAATGATTTACTGATGGTAAATATATATTAATTTCCGCCTTGCTTTATTATGAATCCCTTTGTAAGAGGAAACGGGCCAATTGTTCAAGTTCTTTCTTTCTTGTACTGATGACAGCTGTTTCTTCGAGGTGGAACATGGCCTGCGCAAAATATTTTTCTTTCAGCTCGGTAGCCCACCGCTCCACATCACAGGCTTTATATATCTCCAGTACCCTTTCTACTTTATTTTCAGGGTTCGATTGCAACAATTGCTGCAATTCCTCTAATTGATCTTTGCCGGCAACAGATAAGGCGTGGATCAGGAGAAATGTTTTTTTGTTTGCCAGTATATCGCCACCTACCTGTTTCCCGAATTTTGCAGGGTCCCCAAATGCATCCAGGTAATCATCTTGAACCTGGAAAGCGATACCCAGGTTCTTGCCAAATTCATACAAGTGTTTTTGGTTGCCAAGTCCGGCACCACCCAAAATAGCCCCCATTTGCAAACTGGCAGCCAGCAGCACTGAAGTTTTTAATGTGATCATTTGCAGGTATTCTTCAACCCCAACGGATACCTGCTTTTCAAAGTCCATGTCTACTTGTTGCCCCTCACACACTTCTTTGGCAGTTTTATTAAACAAAGCCAGTATGCTCGACAAATGAGCGGGGTTGATCTTGTTGAGGTATTCATACGCTTCCACCAGCATTACATCCCCAGCAAGCAAAGCAGTATCCTCTCCGTATTTTTTATGAACAGTTGCCATTCCCCTTCGAAGCGGGGCTTTGTCCATAATATCATCATGTATAAGGCTGAAATTGTGAAAGAGCTCAATGGCCGTAGCTACTTCAAAAGCATCGGGGGTAATATCACTAAAAAGTTCATTGCCCATGAGAACACAAACCGGCCTCACACGCTTGCCGCCAATGCTTAAAATATATTGTGCTGCATCATACAGGTTCCCTGGTTCTTTTGGAAAATGCCTTTTATTGAAATGCTGTTCGAAAACAGCTGACAGATGTGTAAAAGATTGCATGTTGTTCATTCGCTAATCGGCCATCAGGCATGAAAAAATACCGGCTGTTATCGGAAGTTTATTTTTTTTTCTTTGCGGTTTTGGGTTTCCTGGCTGCAGATTGTTCTCTTACCCATTCATAGTCGAGCTGGCGTTTGGTTAAATTGGCTGCTACAACCTTGATCCTGACTTTATCACCCATTCTGAATTTCACTTTCGACCGCATGCCAACCAATGCATAATCTGATTCATCGTGTTTAAAATCGTCGAACTCATTCAGGTCTTTTACACTCACGAGGCCTTCGCACTTATGTGCTACTGTTTCAACCCAAAATCCAAATGATGCTACCCCGCTGATAACTCCATCAAATTCCTCACCCAGGAATTGCTGCATGTATTCTACCTGTTTGTATTTATTACCTGCCCGCTCTGCTTCCATGGCACTTCTCTCCTGGTCGCTGCAATGTTTGCACTTTTCTTCCATTTTCTTATCGGGCCTTACATTCTTATCCAGGCATTCCTGTAAAATACGGTGTACCATTACATCGGGATAACGCCTGATGGGAGAAGTAAAATGGCAGTAATGTTCAAATCCTAGTCCGTAGTGGCCAATGTTTTCAGAAGTATAAACAGCTTTGGCCATCGTACGTATACCAAGTTGTTCCAGTACATGTTGTTCTGGCTTCCCTTGTACATCATTGAGCAACTTATTAAATGAAGAAGCTACCTGCTTTTCGTCATGGATATCGAACTTGTACCCGAATTTGCGGGCAAAAGCTGCAAATGGTTTCAGCTTTTCATCATCGGGGGTATCATGAATGCGATAAGGGAAGGGAATGGGTTCTTTGTTGATCTTGATTTTTGAAATATATTCTGCCACAGTGCGATTGGCCAGCAGCATAAATTCTTCAATCAGTTTATGCGCTTCTTTGCTTTCTTTTACCACCACACCAATCGGTTTGCCTTTTTCATCTAATTGGAAACGTACTTCAGTAGAAGAAAAATTGATTGCCCCGTTTTTAAACCGCTCTTTTCTGAACTGCTGGGCCAGGTTATTGAGTAATAAAATTGGCTTGTGATGCAAGCCATCTTTGGTTTCGATGGTTTGCTGTACTTCTTCGTACGTAAAGCGATGGTTGCTGTGAATGATCGTACGGCCAATCCATTTGTGCTTGATCTCTGCCCTGTTGTTGATTTGAAAAATAACAGAGAATGTGTATTTATCCTCATTTGGCCTTAAGGAACATAGTTCATTTGAAATGCGCTCGGGAAGCATTGGGTTTACCCTGTCGGGCAAATATACACTGGTAGCCCGTGCATAGCCGATCTTGTCAAAAATAGATCCCGGTGTAACAAAATGGCTTACATCGGCAATATGAACACCTATTTCATAATTCCCATTATCGAGATTGCGGATAGAAATGGCGTCATCAAAATCTTTAGCATCAACGGGGTCTATAGTAAATGTGAGGATATCCCTGCAGTCTTTCCGGCGTGCCATTTCTTCTCGTGTAATCTTTCCCGATAGTTTATCGGCTTCCTTCAACACATCGGCTTCAAATGCCAACGGAAAACCTGCATCAATCAGGATCTCTTTCATGGCCATATCGGCTTCATCAGATGCTGTAATCACCGAAACAATCTCTCCTTCGGGTTTCTTATGGTCTTTATCCCATTTTACAAAACGAGCAACGACCCGCTGGCCATCCCCGGCACCGTTTAATTTCTCTATAGGGATATAAAAGTCGGGAATGGGCTTTTCCCCTGCCGCCACAAAAAAAGCAACATTGCGGTTAACCTGCACATTGCCCACAAAAGTGGTTTGCTTTCTTTCGAGTACCTCCTCCACTTTCCCTTCCATCCTGCTTCCTTTTCCCCCGGGCTTTGTTAATAATACACTTACAGTATCTCCATGAAAAGCTTTGCCAAAATCATTTGGCTTAACCAGGATATCCTTTTCCTGGCCCTCAACAATAACATAGCCCATTCCACTTCTGCTGATGTCTAATTTTCCTTTTAATGAATTTGCGTGTACAGACTTCTTTGTTTTACTCATATATATATTTTAGCGCATACCTGAAGCCGATGGCATATCCAGGCACCTATACAGTTCCTGCAATGTACGTAATCTATTAATTTAAAACCGCTTAAGTGGGGACATGTGAATAAATCTGTTGATTGCGGAGGCAGCTGAAAAGAACAAAAAAGTAGGTGGGGGCACGTTAAACTGATTAACTTTAACCAAAACCGGGTTTATGTATACATACGATACAGTTGTTGAAGCAGTTAACGGCTTGCGCAGCAGGGGTTATGAACAGGATTTTAATATTGCATTTGATAAGCTGATTTGCTTGCAAAACAATTTTTGTTTAAACCCATCAGAATTTGAAATTACAGAAATTCATCGTTTTGAAGGCGACAGCAACCCTTCTGATGAAGATGTGGTTTATGCAATTGAATCGAAAGATAACAGCATGAAAGGTGTCCTTACGGCTGCATTTGGTACGTATGCCGATATTATTTCGTCGGATATGATTCGTAAATTGGCCATACATAAGCAATAGTGATGAATAGAAAGCGTTTTTTGCAACTTAGTTCGATTGGCTTGTCATCAATTGGTTTACCTTCCACAAGCAATGCAACAGAGAAACCCATCGTAATTTCCACCTGGGATAGCGGCATGGCTGTAAATGCAGAAGCCTGGAAAATCCTTGCAGCTAATGGAAGGGCGCTTGATGCTGTTGAAGCCGGAGCCAGGCAAATTGAGAATACGATTAGTTGTTGTGTTGGACTGGGGGGGTACCCCGACAGGGAAGGCATTGTTACACTGGATGCCTGTATCATGGATGAACATGCAAATTGTGGTGCTGTTGCCGGACTGGAACAAATTAAGCACCCTGTATCGGTTGCCAGGATGGTAATGGAAAAAACTCCCCATGTAATTTTAGTTGGTGACGGCGCCCAACAGTTTGCCATTGAAAATGGATTTGCCAAAGAACCAGCCACCCTATCTGCCGAAGCAGAAAAGGCATATAAAGAATGGCAGAAGACCAGTGAGTACAAGCCGGTCATCAACATTGAAAAAAAGCAGGGCAACGGCCCCTTTGCACCAGCTTTTTTTGAAGACGGGTCGCCCAATCATGATACCATGGGTTTGCTGGCGATGGATACGGCAGGGCATCTATCCGGTGCCGTTACTACAAGCGGAATGGCATTTAAAGTACATGGCCGGGTAGGCGACTCCCCTATTATTGGAGCAGGATTATTCGTTGACAATGAATTTGGCGCTGCCACCAGCAGTGGCGTGGGTGAAGAAGTGATCAGGATTTGCGGCACCCACCTCGTGGTTGAATTCATGCGCCAGGGTTATTCCCCTGAAAAAGCCTGCAAGAAAGCAGTAGAACGTATTGTAAAAAGGGACCGTAAAAAAGCCGCTACATTACAAGTGGGTTTTCTTGCGTTGAACAAAAAAGGAGAATATGGCGACTATTCGATCGTGAATGGATTTGAATTCAGCGTTCGTTCAGGCAAAGAAAACAGGATATACAAATCTAAATACCTGCTCTAAATACCGGTTACCCATAAACGAATATTTGAGACATGGCTTATCTTTTAGAAGTGATCGCTTTTAATATCAACAGTTGCCAGATGGCCGAAAAAGCAGGCGCTCACAGAATAGAATTGTGCGACAATCCGGGTGAAGGCGGAACTACCCCATCCTATGGTATGATCAAAGCTGCGAGGCAGAAAACCGGCATACCACTCTTCCCGATCATCCGGCCCCGTGGCGGGGATTTTTTATACAGTGATACAGAATTTGAAATCATTCAAGAT
>JBPOHG010000051.1:0-9058 GCA_052035835.1 Bacteroidota bacterium
TTCTATCTTGGTCCCTTTTTTTATTTATATAAGTCCTTTTTTTTCATCTGGTTACCTTTTAGAAAGGTGCAAAGTGCCTTCTTTATCTGTACGGATCTTGTCCTCAGCCTGCAAAAACTCCACTACCATCCATAATTTTTGCTCTTCCAACTGCGGAAAACTCTTTTTGAAAGTTTCAAGGGGCAATGCCGATACCTGCAATTTGTTCATGATCAATTTGCTGATTTCCTGTACTTCTGCGGCTGCTATTTTCTGTTCGCGATTGTTGATGCAATTGTCGCAGATACCACAATCAGCTACCTGGTTATCATCAAAATAGGATGCAATCAGCTTGCTCCTGCATTGCTTTGTTTCTTTGCAATAAGCTTCCATTGCCTGAAGCCGCTGCAGGTATTTTTGTTTCCTTTGCTCTATTTTACTGTAATCGAACCTGAAATCATCGTTGTACATGCGATTGAGCAGGAGGCTGATACGGGGCTGGTCGCTGGAGGGGTTATAGTCTACGATACCATGGCGATGTAATTCGGCAAGCTGATTCCTGCAATCTGCAGGGTTTTGGCGAACGAATTTTGCCAGGAGCGATTCATAGATAACAGAGGGTTGGTCAAAAATGCCCTCGTAGTTTCTCAATAGCCCTTTGATGAGTGGTTCAAGTAATGGGAACCGCTGCTCAAAATCGTACAGCGCTTCTTTGGTACAATTGAATACAAGTGTGGATGGTTTGTAGGCAGTTTCGGCAAATTCCAGGATACCCTCGCTGGCCAGCGCCTGAATGCCATAAGTTGCTTTCAGGATATTTAATTTAAATGCATCTGCAAATGCTGCTAAGTCGAAAATGAATGATTGGCCTTCCCCAATACCCGCCGGCACCTGCAGGAAATTCATCAATGCCGTGTACATATGTTTTAATTCGCCGGGTTCGGGGTAACGGATGGATGCCTGGTTGTACAACTCATCTGTTTCCTGCCGGTCGCACAACAAAACTGCATAAGCCTTTTTGCCATCCCTTCCAGCCCTGCCTGCTTCCTGGTAATAGTTTTCGAGGTTTTCGGGGACATCAAAATGGATGACCACCCTTACATCGGGTTTATCGATACCCATCCCAAACGCATTGGTACATACAATTATACCCGGATTGTTCTGAATCCAGTCTGATTGCCGCTGCGACCGTTCTTCATTCGATAATCCGGCATGGTAATAAGCGGCTTTGTAGCCATGCTGATGGAGCAAAGCAGCCAGTTGAAAAGTTTTTTTTCGGCTTTTGCAATACACGATGGCGCTGCCTTTTACCCCGGCCAGGATTTCGAGCAGCCTGGTTTGTTTCGCTTCTGGCTCAAACACACTGTATGACAGATTGGGGCGGGCAAACGTTTGCCTGAAAACTAGCCGGTCGTTGGTAAATAATAATTGCTGGCAGATATCTTCCTGCACATCCCGTGTAGCCGAAGCCGTGAGTGCAATGACAGGTACGCCTGGCAGTTGTGCCCTAAGTTCCCGGATCCTTAGATAAGACGGCCTGAAATCGTACCCCCATTGCGAAATGCAATGTGCTTCATCTACAGCGATGAGGCTGGGTTTGATGGCCGGCAGGAATTCTTTGAAAAGATTTGTCTCTAACCGTTCGGGGGATATGTAAAGGAACTTATAATTGCCAAATGCTGCATTTTGCAAGTTTTTTTTTACTTCAAAAAATGGCATGCCCGAATAAATGGAAAGTGCAGGTATGCCTTTCCGTGAGAGGTTCTCTACCTGGTCTTTCATGAGCGCAATGAGTGGGCTTATTACAAGGCAGAGGCCTTCCATTTGCATGGCAGGCACCTGGAAGCATACAGATTTCCCGCCTCCGGTTGGAAGCAGGGCCAGCACATCTTTTTTGGCCAGAACGGCATCAATGATAGCTTCCTGTGCCGGCCTGAAAGCGCTGTGCCCCCAGTATTTTTTTAATATGGATAAACTATCGTTCAATTGACTGTAAAAAAGGAAATGAAATTAAACAACCTTTTTTACAAATAACCGTAACGAATTTGCAGCCAGTACCACATCGCTGAATCCCATGGCAAGGGCAGCCAATGCGGGTGTTAACAAACCCGCTGCTGCAATGGGGATGGCAACAATATTATAGGCAAATGCCCAGAAAAGGTTCTGTTTGATGGTAAGGTAGGTATGCTTTCCGAGTGAAAGTGCTTCGGGTAGGTTTTTTAATCCGTTGTTCATGAGGATTACATCGGCGCTTTGCATGGCCAGTTGCGAAGCATCGCTGAGGGAAATACCCAGGGTGGCTTTTGCCAGTGCAGGCGCATCGTTGATACCGTCGCCCACCATGGCAGTTGGATGAAGGCTGTTGAGGGACGCAATTTTTTCGAGTTTTTGAGCAGGCGACTGGGATGCAAACACTTCGTCGATGGCCAGCGCCTGCCCAATCAGCATAGCTTTTTGGTGGCTATCGCCGGTGAGCAGGATGGTTTTGATGTTGTTGTTTTTCAGCCAGCGAATGATGGTGGCAGCTTCCTCCCTTACCTGGTCCTGTACGTCTATCCATCCCAGTAAGTGGTTGTTCCTCACGATGTATACATTGTGCCCTGGCTCGGCTTCCAACCCATTGGCCAGTGTATAAGAACCTGCAAAATAAGTGTTGCCTTCCATGTCGGTGGCCTTCATCCCGGCGCCACGGATTTCTTCTATCTGTTTCCATCTAACAGGCAATTTGTCTTTCCAGCTTTCGGCAATGGCTTTGGCAATAGGATGTGTAGAAAATTTTTCCAGGGACCATGTAATATTTTTGAATGCTTCATCCTGTATGAAGGATTTGTATCCTGCTATTTCAAATTGGCCGGTGGTAAGGGTCCCTGTTTTATCGAATACCACCTGGCTGATATCTTTAAAAGATTCGAGGCTTGCTGCATTTCTGAAGAGGATGCCTTTGCGTGCCGCCCTTCCCAGTCCAACCGCAATCGCTGCCGGTGTGGCCAGTCCCATCGCACAAGGGCAGGATATTACCAGCACAGCGATAGAGCGCATCAGGGCGTTGCCAAATGCGATATCAAAGGCCAGGTAGTTAACAAAAAAAGTAGCGATGGAAATGGCAATCACCAGCGGAACAAAAACGGCGCTGATCCTGTCTGCAAGTTTTTGCATGGGAGGCTTTTCCGATTGGGCTGTTTGCACCATTTTTAAAATGCCTGATAAAACCGTGTCACTACCGGTAGCGGTTACCTGTGCTTTTACCGTTCCCGATTCCAGTACGCTTCCTCCGATAAGAAAATCTTTTTTTGTTTTAAACAATGGGCTGCTTTCCCCGGTGAGGATGGCTTCATTCACGCTACATTCCCCCCAAAGGATTTTGCAATCCAGCGGCACCAGTTCGCCGGTTCGTATCAGCACGAGGTCCCCGGTTCTCAATTGTGTATTTTCGATAGGGAATACCTGTTCCTGGTGGTCGCCATCGAATGCGATCATATTGGCCATCACCTGTTGAGATTTGGCCAGCCCCTCCAATGCTTTTTGTGTTGATCGAATAGAGGCTTCCTCCAGGTAATTGCCCAGGAAAACAAGTGTGATAATAGAAGCAGTGGTTTCAAAGAAAAGATAATTGTGCCCCAACCCGGCAATAAAACCAGCCATACTGTAAATAAAAGCGGCCAGCGCACCCAGGGTAACAAGTACATTCATATTAGGCACCCCGCTTTTGATGCTTTTAATTGCGCTCCTGCCAAAGAACCACATGCCGGTGATAAAAACAGGCAGGCAAAGCGCCAGTTGAACCCAGGGGTTCATCAGCCAGTGAATATGTATCCAGGGGTCGATCATGTGCAGCATCAGCAACAGTGTAAAAGGCAGGGTAAACAGGAACCTTTGTTGGTAGTTGTGGAGGAACCCTTTTGGTGTTGGCATTGCTTCGCCTTTTTCAACCACTGTATAACCAAGGTTATTGATACCCGATTTTAGCTTTGAAACCGGTATGTTTTCTTTGCTGGTGAAACTTACAGCGCCGCTAATGGGATCTACTTTTACTTCTTCCATCCCTTCTTTGCTGAGGAATTTGCTGACAGATAAAGCGCAGTTGCTACAAGTCATTCCTTCTACTTTCCAGTCAATTTTTTCCATACTGCAAAATTATCTCATTGCAGAAGCTGATGATTTACTAAATATGTAAAATATCTTTGCATCATGGTTGTGAATTTTTCATTAAGTGAAATCAGAGGCGTAGCCCGTGCTGTACTGGATTTGGTGAAGGGGCCTGTTGTATTTGCTTTCCATGGTGAAATGGGGGCAGGGAAAACAACCCTGATACATGCGCTTTGCGATGAGCTGGGTGTAAAAGACCCGGTGAGCAGCCCAACTTTTTCTATCATCAACGAATACAGAAGTGCAGATGGGAAACCGGTTTATCACCTCGATTTGTACCGCTTAAAAGATGAACAGGAGGCCATTGGTGCAGGCGTAGAAGATTGTTTGTATGCGCAGGCCTTTTGCCTTGTAGAATGGCCGGAGAAAGCCCCTGCTCTGTTTCCGGAGCATACGGTACACTGTTATATTGAACGTGATGGAAATGATACCCGAAACCTGCGAATAAATTTGTAATTTGTATTCCTGATCAAAGGATTCAACTTTACCCCTTATTATGGCTACATCAAAACCATTTGTATCTACTTCTTTTTCTTACGAAACGCTCGAGGAAACACTGGATGTAAAACCAAAGGGGGAATCCCTCCTTATTGGTATCCCCAAAGAAACCTCCTTCAATGAAAATAGGATAGCGCTCACACCAGAAGCGGTGGGTGTGTTAATTGCCAATGGGCACCAGGTGTGTATGGAAGCTGATGCGGGGATTGGGGCCAATTACCGTGATAAAGATTACAGTGAGGTAGGGGCCAAAATTGTTTTTGAAAAGAAGGAAATTTTTAACTGCCATGTGATTGTTAAAAGCGCCCCGGTAAGTGAAGAAGATTGTGAGTTGCTAAAGCCAAACACGTATATCATTTCTCCCATACACGTTGCCGTGATGAAGAAGGGCATCCTCGAAAAGATGATGGAGAAAAAAGTTACCGCTCTCAGTTTTGAAAACCTCAAAGACGACAGTGGCCATAACCCTATTGTAAGAAGCATGAGCGAGATTGCAGGAAGTGCAGTGATGCTTATTGCGGGCCAATACCTCAGCAATGCCAATAATGGGAAAGGGGTACTCGTAGGAGGTATCAGTGGTATACCGCCAACAAAAGTTATTATCATTGGCGCCGGCATAGTAGGGGAGTATGCTGCCCGTACAGCATTGGCTATGGGAGCCAGTGTGAAAATTTTTGATAACAGTATTTACAGGCTCAAACGGCTGCAAAATAATATTGGGGTGCGTTTATGGACTTCCGTTATTGAGCCCAAGATACTGGGCAAGCAGCTCAAAACCTGTGATGTGGCCATTGGTGCATTGAGTGGCGCAGCGGGCCGGACCCCGGTAGTGGTATCGGAGGATATGGTGAGCAATATGCGCCCTGGTTCGGTGATCGTAGATGTGAGTATAGATCATGGGGGCTGTTTTGAAACCAGCATGGTGACCACCCATAAAAAACCTGTTTTTAGTAAGTACGATGTCATCCATTATTGTGTGCCCAATATCCCCAGTGGATTTGCCCGGACTGCATCGCAGGCCATCAGCAATGTATTGATGCCTTTGTTGCTGGAAACCGGTGAAGATGGTGGGATTGACAATATTGTATGGCACAAGATCAATATCCGGAGCGGCATTTATATGTTCAAGGGAAGCTTAACCAATGTTTACCTGAGCGAGCGCTTCGATTTGAAATATACCGATCTCAACCTGCTCATCGCCAGCAAACGGTAGCCTTATTTTTTATAATCTGAAATGGCAATGATTTTTTTGCAGAAATGGTATTCCTGCGGGTCGTTGCTGCTTACAATGACCAGCCGGCCTTCTGTGTATTTTTGAATCAGGGATTGATAGAGGGCGATGCCGTCGGCATCGAGGTTGGTAGTAGGTTCATCGAGCAGGAGTACACTGCAGTTGCTGAAAAATGCAAGCGCCAGCTTTAAACGCTGTTTCATTCCGCTGCTGAAATACCTGATTTGTTTATGCAAGGCTTTGGAAAGCCCCACTTCTTCGAGGATGGCGCTGTAAGAATGCGACAACGGTTTAAACTGCTCATGAAAAAGGATCATTTCCTTTGCGGTCATTTCTTCCACCAGTTCCAGGTAAGGGGCAGCGATTGCCATTTGGGTATAAGAAAGAGTGGTGAGTTCTTCGTTCTTTTCATTGTGGTAATGGAGTTGGCCTTCACTGTGCATGGTGGCGCCGGCAATCACCTGCAGAAGGGTAGATTTACCCGATCCGTTTGGCCCGGTAATGGCATAGGTTTGGCCCGCGATAAATGTATAGCTGCAATGGCGGAATATCCATTCCCTGTTATAGCGTTTACCGGTATCAGTTAGAGTGATTGTCATGTATCCTGGCTGCGCATTGCGATGTGGTACAAGTGTGCGACGCAACGGTGCCGGCAGGTGTTGTGGAAGCCGGCAACATTGAAATTCATTTATTCATCATCCATGCTTCCTTTACTGAAGCGTTTGATGATGCCCCGGCCGCTTTCCCTGATAAAAGTAACGATCTCATCGCGTTCATCCGTTGCTGGTAGTTCCTCCTCTATAAAATTCAAGGCCTGGGAAGTGTTCAGGTTTTTGTTGTATATATTCCTGTAGATATCGAGGATATGGTTAATGCGGTCGAGTGAAAAACCGCGGCGTTTCAATCCTACAGAATTTACACCGGCATAACTCAGCGGTGTACGGCCTGCTTTGATATAAGGTGGAACGTCCTTACTCACCAGTGAGCCGCCTGCAACAAAAGCATGTTGCCCGATTTGCACAAATTGGTGTACAGCACACATACCGGCCAGGATGGCATGGTCGCCCATCACCACATGCCCTGCCATTTGCGTATTGTTGCTCATGATGCAGTTGTTGCCGATGATGCAATCGTGGGCTATGTGGCTATATGCCATGATGAGGCAGTTGTCACCCACTTTGGTCGTCCATTTATCCTTGCTTCCCCTGTTGATGGTAACGAATTCGCGGATGGTAGTATTGTCGCCAATTTCCACGGTGGTGTTTTCTCCTTCGTATTTGAGGTCTTGCGGGATGCCGGCGATTACTGCACCCGGGAAGATGCGGCAGTTATTTCCAATGCGGGCCCCTTCCATGATGGTTACATTGCTCCCGATCCAGGTTCCTTTGCCGATCTCGACGTTTTGATGGATGACGCTAAACGGGTCAATTTTTACATTGGTGGCCAGTTTGGCGTTGGGATGAATGTACGTGTGCGGATGAATCATAATGAATGTTGCTGATGTTATTTTAATGTGCCCTGGTTGGCCAATTAAATGACTAAGATCTTTTTACAAGTTGTGCGGTAAACTCTCCTTCTGTACAAAGTTTATTGGCCACATAAACACTTCCCCTCATGACGCAAATGCCCCGCCGGATGGGTTCGATGAGTTCCATTTTCAGGATCATGGTATCGCCGGGCACTACTTTTTGTTTGAATTTACAATTGTCAACTTTTAAAAAATAAGTATCATAATTCCCTTCGGGCATGGAGTTGATGCAAAGGATGCCACCGGTTTGGGCCAGCGCTTCAATTTGCAGCACACCGGGCATTACCGGGTTACCCGGAAAATGGCCCTGGAAGAAATATTCATTGAATGTGACATTTTTTATACCAACAATGCTGCTGTCGGTTAGTTCAATTATTTTATCTACCAACAGGAAGGGGTACCTGTGCGGCAGCGTTTTTTCGATCTGTTGCTGCGAATACACGGCAGGTTGAGTGGGGTCGTATACCGGGATGTCTTTGGTATGTTTGTTTTTCTTGATGTATTGCTTGATCTTTTTGGCAAACTCTACATTGCTGCTATGGCCGGGCCTGTTGGCAATGATATGTGCTTTAATAGGGTAACCAATGAGTGCCAGGTCGCCCACCACATCCAGCAGTTTGTGGCGGGCAGGTTCGTTGGGGAAACGCAGTTCGAGATTATTGAGGTAACCTTCAGTTTTCACTTCCACTTTACTTCGGCCAAATGCTTTTGCCAGGCGGCCCATTTCTTCTTCTGTCACCGGCTTATCTACCACAACAATTGCATTGTTGATATCGCCGCCTTTGATGAGGTTGTTGTCGAGCAGCATTTCCAGTTCATGTAAAAAGCAGAAAGTGCGGCAGGGGCCGATTTCTGATTTAAACTCCATCATGGTTTTTAAGCTGGCATGCTGGGTACCCAACACCGGGCTATTGAAATCTATCAGTGTGGTGATTTCATAATTCGTAGCGGGAAGCGCCGTCATTTCTACCCTTTTTTTCTCATCGTAAAAAGAAATATTGGTATCAATGCTGTACCATGCTTTGGTGGCTTCCTGTTCAAGGATGCCGGTTTCCTCAATAATGTCAACAAAAGGCCCGCTGCTACCATCTATGATGGGTATTTCGGGGCCATTGATTTCAATGAGGCAGTTGTCTATTCCCATGCCTACCAGGGCTGCCAGGATATGTTCTACTGTGCTAACCTTCACTTCATTTTGTTCCAGGGTGGTACCGCGGGAAGTATCTGTTACCAGGTCGCAATCGGCTTTTATGATGGGCATTCCAGGGAGGTCTATGCGTTGAAACTGGTACCCGAAACCGGGGTTGGCCGGACGGAGGGTCATGTCTACATTAATACCGGTGTGCAATCCGGTGCCGGAAATACTAACAGGGGCGGCAAGGGTATGCTGCTTATCCGGGTTAAAATTTTTATCCATGCTGCTATCTCAGATTTCAGCAAAGATATTTTAATTTTTCGGGCTAAGCGCTATTGAGGTGAGCAGGGATTATTTATTATCACGCAATTGCTGAATCAATTCTTCCAGTTCCTTGATCCTTTTTTCTAAGAGCGGAAGGTTTCGGGTGAGCGCCTGGCTGCGGAGAGCGGCGGTATAATCATAGGCGGGTGAGCCGGTTACAGCCGAATTGGGCGTCTTGATTGACTTGCTAACACCGCTTTGGGCATTGATCTTGCTT
>JBPOHG010000121.1:0-3790 GCA_052035835.1 Bacteroidota bacterium
TAAGCGAAAGAACCGTAGAAACCCACCGCAAGAATATTTTTAGAAAAACAAAAACATCCAGCCTTATTGGCTTAATTAAATATGCTTATGAGCATCACCTGAGTAATACCCAATAAAAAAGTGGCTACTTTAGCAGCCACTTCTCTCTTGCAAATAATGTAATTACTTTTTGAGATGGATCTGGAACCCAATGTTTACACCAAATGTGTTTGTTGGATCATCTGCATCTTTAAACTTCACAGAATTGTACCCTACCGTAAATTCCAGGGCTACACTGGGATTTAAGAAAATGGCGGGGCCAGCTGCCAACGACCAGGTGGTAAAACTTTCTGAATCGGTAAATTTCTGGCTACCAAAGCCGAAACTACCATTTGCAAAAAGCTTGGCTTTAGGGCCCAAAGGCAGGAAATAATAACGAACGAACGGACCGAAAGAAACGGTTGAGGAAGCGTCTTCCCCGTCTTCTTTATAAGAAGAAAATGAAACCGCTGCCCCGATTCCAAGATTGTCCATGATAAAATAACCCACATCTGGTGAGAGAGAGAATTGAGTCCATTTAAAATCTCCATTTTTGGAAGAACTAAAAGAACCTCCGCCACCCAGCAGCCAGGTCCCTTTTGAAGTTTGTGCATACGTTGTGGTTGTTACTGCCATTGTTAGGATGGCAATAACCAGTAAGGATTTTTTCATGTTACGTAATTTTTGGTTAATAAATCGGGCGCAATTTATAGCATTTTTTAAATAAAATGCAAAATAGCCTTAGTTTTAACATTCGCATATACCCATATAAGGGTATTTATCTGCGTGTAAACGATTGAGTTATTAACGAATATGGTTGTCCTAAAAAAAATAGTAGAAATGATCAGAATTTAACAGAAATACCTACCTGACCGAAAGATCCGTTGAGATATCCCAGTTCGGCATAGGCACCCCAGTTCGTTGAAAAATAATAGCGGGCCCCTCCCTGTAACGTATAGCCGAGTTCTCCCGGCACATCATTCCGGGTAGCACTCTGGTCATTGGCATATTTCGAATGTACATATCCAAGTCCGCCACCAGCATACAAATCCCATTCTTTCCATTCTCCAAAATGATAATTTGCCCTTGCTAATGCTGTAAAAATGGTTAGCTTATCTACAAAACTGTCTCCGTAGCCACTGTATTTACCTTTTACCTGTGAATAGGCAACGGTAACGCCTGCACTAATTCGTTTGTGAAAGCCATATTCATACGTTAAAGCGAGGGGGCCGGTAGCCGTTACTTTATATGTAATGCCGGGGATAGCACCATCAATGGCATCTTTCAAAAAACTCTTCCAGATGTTCCCGATCCCATATCCCGCCATCAATACCGATTGACACTTCTGGTAAGCCAACCCACTTTTCTGTTGTGCCGATACATTTGAAACAAAAAGTAACAGGCAAAAAAGCAATACAAAGGCATGTCGTAAGCTCATATAGTAATTAGTTATTTAAAAGCAAACACCCCTTAAAAGGGGTGCTGCCATATGATTACAATATATATTAAATCACGACCAATACCAGGATGACTACCCAGGCCAGCAAACCAATCCACGCCCATTTCACCCGCTGCTTTTTGAGATCATCGTTCATCAGGTAAGCGATCAAAATTCCAATCAAGCCGAGTAAAAAGCCTAGTGCAAACCCACCCAAGTGAAAACCTCCCCCATCGCCTGCATTGCCAAAAACCTTCTTCAGTTTTTTATCATTGATTTCGCCCTGTTCATTAATGGAATTCCTCAATTTCCGCTGGGTTGCTTTAAAAGCAATGCGTTCTGGCAAACTCATTTTCCGGCCTGTAATTTTCTCCAGTTCTTTGCGGCTGATATTCGATAATTCCTGCAATGATATCTTCTTTCCGTCTTTACCAACGGGAAGCATCACTAAGGAAGCATTCAATGATTTCTTCACCGGGGTCTCTTTGGTGGGTGTAAAAGACATCATCAATACAGCACAAAAAAGCACAATAGAAATGCGGGTTAGTTTTTTCATGTCGGAAAAGTTTTGGTGACTGAACGAATTTAAAATGAATATACAGCTTTATTTGAGATTTTGCAACATGTCTTTTGTCATTTCTGCCAGGTTAAATTCTTCTTTCCAGCCCCAGTCTTTCCTGGCTACACTGTCATCTATACTTTGCGGCCAACTGTCGGCAATGGCCTGCCTGTAATCTGGCTTGTATGATATGCTGAAACCTTCCCGGTGTTTTGCAATCTCAGCAGCAATTTCATCTGGTGAACAACTCATCCCTGAAACATTGTATGAAGTCCTAATGTTAATTTTAGCCGCATCGGCTTCCATTAATTCAATAGTTGCCCTAATAGCATCAGGCATGTACATCATTGGCAAATACGTATCTTTCTGCAAAAAACACTCATACTTATTTTCTTCCAATGCTTCATGAAAAATCTCCACTGCATAATCGGTGGTCCCTCCACCGGGCGCACTTTTGTAACTGATTAGCCCCGGGTAGCGAAGGCTCCTTACGTCTACCCCATACCGGTGGTGATAATAATTACACCAGAATTCCCCTGCATATTTACTGATCCCATATACAGTAATAGGTTCAATCACGGTTTGTTGCGGGCAATCTTTCTTTGGAGAGGATGGCCCAAATACAGCAATACTACTAGGCCAGTATACTTTGTGCAACTTCTCTTCCCGGGCTATATCCAGCACGTTTAACAATCCCTGCATATTGAGGTTCCAGGCAAGGTTGGGATTTTTTTCACCGGTTGCTGAAAGGATCGCTGCCAGCAGGTATATCTGGGTAATCCCCTGCCTGATTACCTGCACATGCAACATCTCTTTGTTCATTACATCGAGGCTTACATAAGGCCCTGTTCCCTGCAATAACGGGTTTTGTTCCCGCAGATCGGAAGCAATCACATTGTTGTTCCCATACATTTTGCGCAGTGCCATTGTGAGTTCTACCCCAATTTGCCCGCTGGCACCAATCACCAATATCCTTTCTTTTACCATAGTTGTTTCTTGTATTTGTAAATGTAACCGGAAACCGTTAGCCCCAGACAAATTAAACCGTAATTTTGCCTAATGAAAAATGAATTAACGCAGCTATTCAGCAACCAATCGTATGATAAAAATAATTTTTTTCTGATTGCAGGCCCATGTGTGGTGGAAAATAATGAGATGGTTTTCGAGATCAGTGAAAAAGTAGCAGCGCTCTGTAAGCAATTTTCGATACCGTATATTTTCAAAGCATCCTACCGCAAAGCCAACCGTACCAGTGCTTCCTCCTTCACCGGGATTGGGGATGAACAAGCATTGCAATTAATACAGGAAGCACGCAAAAAAAACAATGTACCCGTAACCACTGATATTCACACTGCACATGAAGCAGCCACTGCAGCAGCGTTTGTAGATATATTGCAAATACCTGCTTTTCTTTGCCGCCAAACCGACCTCCTATTGGCTGCAGCAGCTACAGGCAAAATTGTGAATGTAAAAAAAGGGCAGTTCGTTAGCGGGCCCGCCATGAAATTTGCGGTTGATAAAATCAAAAATGCCGGCAATGAAAAAGTATGGTTAACCGAAAGGGGAAATAGTTTTGGATACCAGGACCTCATCGTAGATTTCCGCAATATTACCTGGATGAAAGAACACGATGTACCCGTAGTTATGGATTGCACCCATTCCCTTCAGCAGCCTAATCAAACATCCGGAATAACCGGTGGCAACCCTCAATTAATTGAAACCATCGCTAAAGCAGCCATTGCCACAGGTGCAGACGGATTGTTTATAGAAACACA
>JBPOHG010000335.1:0-1784 GCA_052035835.1 Bacteroidota bacterium
CCTGCGGGCGCCCGTGCCGGGAGGACCGGCAGGACGCCGACGGCCTGGTGACGTGCTCGGCGTGCACGACGCGCTTCGCGCCCGGCTCGGCCTCGCTGCGGCCGGACACGGTGTCGCTCTCCGGCGTGGCGACGGACGCCGATCCGCAGCCGGCCCCGACCTCGGTGCCGGTGGCGGCGAACCTCGACCGCGCCGGGGTCGATTCCTGTTCCATCCAACAACCAGGTGTTTATTCAGCATGTATCTTTATTAGATGTTGAAAAGAAAGCCGTGTGGAAGGATGTTACTGTTGCGATAACTGGTAACAAGATTTCAGCAGTTCATAGGAAGGGGAATATAAAAATCCCTGCGACTGGTACAATTATAGATGGGAAGGGCAAATATTTGATCCCAGGCCTCACAGATGCACACGTTCACTTTTTTCAAACCGGCGGATTGTATACCAGGCCCGATGGGTTTGATCTTCGCAAATACATTCCTTTCGAAAAAGAAATTGAATGGTCACAAATGAATATGCAGGATGCATTGCGCCGCTATGTTCAAAATGGGATAACAACGGTGGTAGATGTGGGGGCAACCCATAATTTTTTAAAATTACGTGACAAGTACAGGGGTAAAACATATGCTCCTAATGTATTTATGACAGGGCCGCTCATTACAACCAGTGAGCCAGCCGTTTTTCAACACCTGGGGGATGATGAGCCATTCAGCCTGATGAAAAATGAAGAAGAAGCTAGAGAACTTGTACGAAAGCAATTGCCTTACAAACCCGATTTTATAAAAATATGGTATATACTAGATGCCGGGAATAAAAAAGAGGCCTCGGCTTATCAATATCTGCCATTGGTGAAAGCAGTTATTGAAGAAGCACATAAGCATTCTTTAAAAGTAGCCATACATGCAACTGAAAGGATTGCAGCACAATTAGCAGTGGAGAACGGATGCGACTTCCTGGTTCATAGCATCGATGATGAATTGATAAGCGATTCGTTTGTTGCATTGCTGAAAGCAAAAAAGACGATCGTTTGCCCAACATTGATTGTATATGATGGATATACGAAAACATATGGCCAGCAATTGAATTTTAGTACATCAGAACTCCGGAAAGCAAATCCGCATCAATTGGGGACATTGTTTGACTTGCGCCATTTGCCTGAGCCACTCATGATAAATAGTTACAAACAAGCAGTACTCAATAACAAATTGCAGTATCAGCAATATGATTCTATTTGTTTTGCCAATCTTCGCAAACTAGCCAATGGGGGTGTACGCATAGCTGCGGGTACAGATGCAGGTAATGTAGGCACTTTACATGCATCTTCATATATCAATGAATTAAAAGAAATGAAGCTCGCAGGCATGGATAACTGGCAGATACTTCAATCTGCAACCATCCATCCAGCATATATCCTGTCGAAAGAAAATGAGTATGGTAGTATCAGGCCGGGTAAAATGGCTGATTGTATTTTACTCAATGCAAACCCGCTCGATAGCCTCGAAGCACTTACTCAAATTGCCTATGTAATTAATAAAGGAATGGTCATATCGCCAGATACACTGGTAAAAGAAACCCCGCTGGCTTTGGTGCAACGTCAATTGAATGCTTACAATGCGCACAACCTGGAAGCTTTTCTTGAACCTTATGCAGATGATGTAGAACTGTATGGGTTCCCAGGAACAGTTTTTTGTAAAGGAAAAGAAGAAATGCGAAAACAATACCAGTTTTTAAATACCACACCTGCACTTCATTGCGAAATAAAAAGCCGAATTATTCAGGGTGATAT
>JBPOHG010000274.1:0-7016 GCA_052035835.1 Bacteroidota bacterium
TCCAATGCAATCAAAGCGGCGTTGTAGGCCTGAAAAATATCCTGTTTTAATTTTTGATTGTCTTGTTCTTTCTGCAATTGAAGGGATCGGATGTTGAGTTTACTGCGTTCATAGGCTGTGCGTAGGTTCCCACCGCTAAAAATGGGGACACTGATACTTAAGCCAAATGCTTTCCTGAAATTATCAGACACCTGAGTACCAAGTGATGAAGGTTTGTTATACCCAATGATATCTCCGTTTGTAAACAAAGGGCTTTGCACATCATATAGCACTCCACCGCCTGCATCAGCCACCAATCCGGTAGACACATAACCATTCACCAGTTTATTATAAATCGGCCTTTTATTGAATGCAAGGTAGTTGGTGCTCAAACTTCCAAACAGGGAAAAGGTTGGGTACATGCTTCCTCTTGCCGCCGCTTTGGCCCTGTCGGCAGCTTTTAATTTATACTCATTGCTTTGCTGTTGTGGTTGGTTTTTCAATGCCTGCTGATAAACCAATTCGGGAAGCAGGTCTGCAATCGGGTCTACCGGAATTGACTCCACCGGTGGTGTTTCCACATCAAAATCGGATGCAGCATCAATATTCATGAATGCTTTTAAAGCCAGGATAGATTGCACAACATTACCTTTCGCAGTTACAAAGTTCCCCGAATCTACTGCCAGTTGCGCTTCAAGTTGCGTGGCATTGAGCTCTGGCAGGGAACCGGCATTCACCAGTTTACGGGTATTTTCGAGCTGCGATTTTGTTTGCTGCAATTGAACACCCGAAATATTTTGCTGTTCTTTTGCCAACAAAACCTGCAGGTAGGCGTTTGCGGTAGAAAGTGCTATATCATTTTTAATTTTATCTACACTGGCCCTGGCTGCCATCAATTCCCACTGATTGGCTGCGATGGTATTCTTCCTGCTATAAAAATTAAAAATATCGGCGCTTGATTGCAATTGTAAACCGGACGAAAGATAGGTTTCAGTAACCCGGCTGAAGGTAGTTGGATCCTGGTTGTTGCCACTGTTTACAGCTGTATTACTGTTGAGCAGCAGGCTTGGGTACCGTGCCAGTTTGCTCTGTTTATATGTAAGTTCTGCCAGGCGGGCTTGTACATCACTCTGTTTAACAGAAATATTATTGGCCATGGCAAATTCAACACAATTTTTGAGATCCCATTTCCCCTGGGCAGTTGCCTGGTTACTGGAGATCATAAGCAGTAGAAAAGCCGGAATCAGGTAACTCATAGAACAAAAATAAATGATTCGCCCCGTTTGTCACAAGGGAAATAGATAAATGGTGGAAATTCCATATTTCGAAGAAATGTTACAACGTAAGAAAACCTTCGTTTAGGGCTTGTAAACTGATAAACGGGCAAAGGCCTGCTCCAGGTCGGCAATAATATGATCTGGTTCTTCGAGCCCAACATACAGCCTAAGCATCCGGTGTTCCCGGTTGGAGGCATTGAAACCAGCCCTGGTAATACCGGCGCAGCGAGGAATGATCAAAGACTCATGCCCGCCCCAACTTACTGCCATGAGTATGTGCCTCAATTGTTCGCAAAAGTATTCGATGGCTTCACAACTATCCAACTTTAATATGAAAGTTAAAAGACCGCATGCGCCTTTCATTTGTTGTTGGGCAAGTGTATATTGCGCAGAGGAAGGGTTTAGGGGAAACAACACTTCTTCCACCAATGGCTGAGCTTTTAAATACTGCATGACTTTTTGGGTGGAAACTGAACAATGTGCCAACCTGATGGATAGGGTTCGGAGGCCCCTCAGCAATAACCAGGCATTGAAGGGCTGTATACCACTTCCAATTGTCATATACTCACTATTGAAAATGCGGCTGATCATTTCCCTGCTGCCACTTAAAACCCCTGCCACTGTATCACTGTGTCCGCTGATGTACTTGGTAGCAGATTGCAAGGAGAGGTCGATTCCCAGCGAAATGGGTTGCTGATACAAAGGGCTGCAATAACTATTGTCGCAAATGGTAATGATCCCTTCGCTTTTGGCCAGTTCTGCCACTGCTTCAAGGTCCTGCAAGGCATAATCCCAGCTATTGGGCGACTCAAGGTAAATTAATTTGGTATTGGGAAGAATGGCCCGTTCAAAATGAGTGATATCTGTTCCATCTATGTAGGTAACGGTAACGCCAAAGCGAGGTAAAATCCTGTCGAACATTTTTTGCGCCCAGGTATATGGCTGACGGACACTTACAATATGGTCGCCGGAAGCAACATTGGCCAGCACGCCGGCAAATATGGCAGCTGCACCGCTGTTGAAAACCAGGCTGTCTTCAGCACCATCCAGTGCTGCCAGCTTAGCACGAAGGATATCAACCGTTGGATTGCGGCCACGGCTATAAATATGGCCCGAAAATTCATCTTCAAATGCCCGGCGCATATCCTCCACCGTTTTGAAACAGAAATTACTCGTTTGGATGATCGGGGGCGACACTGCATTGAAATACAAGTCACGTTCTTCTGCTAATTCGTTCAATATAAAAGACGTATTCATGGCTCAGCATTCTTTTTTTTAACGATGAAATAAATACCAATAAAAGCAGCCAATATTGCCAGCCCCTTCAATGCCGTATACGGCTTGTCCATAAAAATACTAACCGCTACAAAAACATAGGCCAGGATAAAAATTACCGGCATGAGGGGAAAAAATTTCATCTGGTAAATCCCAGTACCATTGAGGTGCCGTGTCTTCTTGCGCAAAATAAAGATCGTGGCTGCAGACAAGACCATGCCAAAACAATCAAGGAAAATGGTGAAACTAAGGATTTCATCAAACGTTTTGGCCCAAAACACAATCAACATACACAATGCTGCAAAACAACTCAGCGATGCAAACAACACCTGGTTTCCGGCAGTCCTTTTGCCAAAAACCGCAGGAAGTATCTTTTCTTCGCTCATCGCCTGCATCACCCTGGGATTGCTCATCAGCAACACATTTACGTAGGCCAGCACCGATAAAAATAATAGTACGGAGAGTATATTGCCAGCCGCATCCCCGAAAACATGTTGGGCCATGAGCGCTGCTATGCCTTTTGCCGACTTCAGGTTTTCGAAACCGATGATGTGCATGTATGCGTAATTGATAGTAAGGTACAACAGGATGATGATCATGATCCCCCATACGATCCCCCTGGGGATATTCCTCGACGGGTTTTGCACTTCTTCCCCAAAATTGATCGACTGCTGATAACCGCCATATGTAAATGATACCGCAACCAACCCAACTCCAAAAGCCCTGATATACGCTGTCCAACCCGGCGACAATCCGTTTGTTGCATCCGTCAATGGGATTTGTACCACATCTGCAAAAAACAAAGGGGTTACCAATAGCAGGATCAGCGCAATTTTGATAAGTGCCAGTACATTCTGCGTACGTGCACTCATTTTAAGGCCCAACAGGTTTACACCGTAAAATAAAAGGATACAAGCAACAGCAATGAGTACCTGCCAGGTTTCTGTAGCTGTTTGCTGAGGGAACAACACCTTCGTGATGTATTCTGCACCAATCAATGCCACGCCTGCCAATGATGCTGCATTTGAAATAAGAATGATACAGTTCACGGCAAACGCTATGGAAGGATGATATGCATAAGAAAAGACCTTGTAGTAACCCCCGGTCACCGGATAGCGGCTGCCAATCTCTGCATACGTAAGTGCGCCGCACAAAGCGATGATGCCACCGGCTATCCATGCCGCAAAAAAAACTGCGGGTGTTGGTGAGGCGGCAGCCACATTCGCAGGTGTACGAAAAATGCCCATGCCAATCACCAGTGTTACCATAATCATGGTGAAATCGAACAAAGAAAGTTTTGATTTTTTTTGCATACCGAAAAGATAATCAATGCCATGACACAGGAACACATAAATTATGAAAAGAAGTGATTTCAATCATACTTTGTTTCCCGGATCTTCTTAATTTTGCCGCATGTTACAAAAATTCATTGCACTCACTTTCCTGTTGTCGTTTGCAGCACAAACGTTCAGCAAACCGTTGATTGTACTGGATTATTTCACCAATACCGAATCTTTCTCCCGGAAATGTGAAAATAAGGCAAAGCCGAAATTACGCTGTAATGGTAAATGCCAAATGATGAAAAAACTGGAGAAAGAAGAAAAGAAAGAACAACAGGAAGAAAGAAAAGGCAATATCAAAACCGAAGTACTTTCCTCCAGGTCATTTTTCACTACACTCGAAGTTTATCGGGTTTTAACAGATATTACTTTCTGCATAACAGAAGAAAATACCATTCTGGGCGCTAACAGTTCCGTCTTTCATCCCCCGGGCGTATAATTGCCTTTGCTTTTTTTTACCGGAGAACATACCGGACCTATCTTATTTTATTTTAATTCAAAACAATGACCTTATCACGCGACAAGGATAGCCTTGCCATGATCAGGAATGCACGTACTGGCATACACATCGTATTGGTATTAGTGCTCGCAGGCATCCTGTTTATTAATCATGAATGGGTTTTAACATTCATTCATACACTCATCAATAACTAATTAAACACATTTATGAAACGTATTATATTATTTTCTGCTCTTTCAGCTACCCTTTTTTCTTCTTGTAAAAAAGACGATGTTCCTGAGTACAATTCAAATGTAAAAGCCCCTATTGCCATTGAATTCGATAATGTGGTGGGAGCTTCCGATCTGCAATTGGGAACGGGTTCTTATACCAATGGCACAGGAGAAACCTTCACAGTTAGTAAGCTTAAATATTATGTAAGCAACTTTGTACTTACCAGAACAGATGGCAGCGTTTATACTGTTCCGCAGGAAGACAGCTATTTCCTGATCAATGAAGCAGACGCAACTTCACACGAAGCCGAATTGGAAATTCCGGAAGGAGAATATAAAACGCTTTCTTTTATCCTGGGTGTAGACAGCCTCAGAAGCACCATGGATATTAGCGACCGTACCGGTGTACTCGACCCTACCCTTGATGGCGGAGATATGTACTGGGGTTGGAACAGTGGTTACATTTTCTTTAAATTGGAGGGGACGTCTGCTGCTTCCACCATGGGTGGGGATTACATGTACCATATTGGCCTGTTTGGTGGTTACAGCACTCCTACACTCAACAACATCAAGAAATTTACGATCGATCTTTCGGCCCGCGGAACTGCTAAAGTGAAAACCGGCCGTGTTCCTGATGTACACCTGATGGTAGATCTCATGAAAGTATTTGATGGCAGCAGCACACTCAGCATTGCCACCCACCCAATGGTAATGGTAGATCCATACAGTGCAAACATTGCAGCAAATTACGCTTCAATGATCAGCCACGACCATACTCATAATGATTAAACTTATGAACAGGAAATACATCACCATCATCATCTTATTTGTTGCAGGTTTAATCGCCTGCAGCAAACAGGATATTTTACCGGCTTTTAAAGGCTTCGAAAAACCGGCAAATTTTCCGTTACCTGTATACCATTTTAATACCAACCCGGTTACTAAAGAAGGATTTGAATTGGGTAAGAAGCTATTCTTTGAACCGCTATTATCTGCTAACAATACGATTAGTTGCGGAAGCTGCCACATTCCTACTGCTGCGTTTACACACCATGGCCATAGTGTTAGCCATGGCATCAATGACCTGCTGGGTACGAGAAACTCCCCCCCTATTATGAATTTGGCCTGGAATACTTCCTTTATGTGGGATGGCGGTGTGGCTGATATGGACCTACAACCCATAGCCCCCATCACCAATCATGTAGAAATGGATGAAACAGTGGAAAACGTTCTTCAGAAATTAAAAAACCATCCAGTTTACCCGTCTCTTTTTAAAAAGGCATTTGGTGATGAAGAAATCAATAGCCAGCGGTTCTTAAAAGCCATGTCACAATTCATGTTGATGTGTAACAGCTATCGCTCAAAATACGACAGTGTAAAAAGGAATGAAGGCAATGCCGTATTCACAGCAGCAGAAGAAAGAGGATATACGCTGTTTCAGCAAAAATGCAACAGCTGCCATACCGAACCGTTATTTACCGATCAGTCATTCAGAAACAATGGGCTTGCCCCTTCTTCCATAGATGATAAAGGCCGGTTCATGATTACGTTACAGGACAATGATAAATATAAATTCAAAGTCCCCAGCCTGCGCAACCTGTTATACTCTGCTCCATATACCCACGACGGAAGGCTATCTACATTAGACGCCGTGTTACAACATTATACCAATGGCGTGCAATCTACCCCTAACCTCGACCCGCTCCTGCAACAGGGAAGCACCAACGGCATTGCGCTCTCTCCTTCAGAAAAAGAAGACCTGCTTGCATTCTTACAAACATTGAATGACCGGAGTTTTGTAACAGACCCGCTATTGGCGGAATAAACATTCAGCACATGAAAAAAAATATTCTTTTAGCCCTGTTTATTTCTATCGCAAACCTGGCAGTTGCCTGCGATATCTGTGGTTGCGGCGTAGGCAGTTATTACCTGGGCATCCTTCCCGATTTCAACAAGAAAGTTACGGGTATCCGTTATCGTTATAGTTCACTAAAGTCACATGTTGGCATTGGCGGAAGCACCACCTATCTTACCACTAAAGAAAAATATCAAACTACAGAATGGTGGGGGGCACTCAACCTGGGTACATCATTCAGGATAATGGCCAGTGTACCTTTTCATTTTATCAGCAAAGCAAATCAGGGTCAAACATATTCAAAGTCTGGGTTCGGCGATATTGCTGCTACAGGTTTTTACCGCATCATGAATAGCAGAAAAAACGTATCCGGCAACCGGTTGCTTGTTCAAAGTTGCTGGATGGGGGCGGGTATCAAAGCCCCCACGGGCCATTACAATAATGAAGACAAATCAAACGGGGCTTCCAATGCTAACCTCTTTCAACTCGGTACAGGCAGCACCGATTTTACCCTGAACCTGATGTATGATATCAGGCTACAGGATGCCGGTATTAATGTAAATAGCAATTACAAAATCAATACCGCTAATAAATTCGGATTTCAATACGGGAATAAAT
>JBPOHG010000228.1:0-4082 GCA_052035835.1 Bacteroidota bacterium
ATTACCCATCTCAGTGAGTTAAACATCGAATTCTGGCAACATTACTTCCTTCATTTTGAAGAATGGATATTGATGTCGCCCGAATATCCTCATGAGGTAAGCTATATCGGTAGCGGATGTACGCCAATAGAAACCGAGCATGGATGGCTTCTGATATATCATGGCGTACATGATACCGTAACAGGATATGTATATGTTGCCTGTGCCGCTTTGCTTGATCTCGATAACCCGATGATTGAAATTGCCCGGCTTCCCTATGCATTGTTCAAACCCGAATTGCAATGGGAAATTGTAGGCGAAGTGAGCAATGTATGTTTTCCTACAGGGGCCATTGAAAAAGATGGAAGGCTCTATATATACTATGGTGCAGCAGACGAAAGAATCGGTTGCGCATCTGTATACCTGGAAGATCTTCTCACCGAATTATTAAAAAATCAGAAACCACAACCACTAAAAATTAATATATAATGAAACCAGGCATACTTATCATTTCTTCCTATCCTCCCAGGGAATGTGGCATTGCGACCTATACAGACGACCTGGTAAAGGCGTTAAACAAAGGATTCGATGAATCTTTCAATATCAATATCTGTGCTATTGAATCCTATGCTGAGCAATACATTTACCCGGAGGAAGTTAAATATATATTGAATACTGATGATCCCATCAGTTTCCTGTCATTGGCAGATAATATCAATGCCGATAAATCCATACACACGGTTCTGCTACAGCATGAATTTGGCTTTTTTGAAAGCAATGTATCCTCACTCACTCAATTGATGAAACATATTCAAAAGCCAATCATTCTATCGTTTCATACAGTATTGCCATATCCCAATGAGCAGCACAAAAGACTGGTAAAAGAGCTTTGCATACTGGCATCTAAAATTCTCATTATGACAAAAGACGCTTCGACTATTCTTAACCGTGACTATGAAGTATCCTTTGAAAAAGCCAAGGTCATACAACATGGAACACACCTTGTTGCCGACACCAGCAGCGAGTTACTGAAAGCCAAATACAATCTTTCCGGCAGAAAAGTGTTAACCACATTCGGGCTGTTGAGCTCGGGAAAAGGCATTGAAACCACCTTAAAAGCACTTCCGGCGATCATAGAAAAATACCCTTCAGTTGTTTTTCTGCTCATTGGCAAAACACATCCTTCTGTTTTGAACAGAGAAGGTGAACTTTACAGGAACAAACTGGCCAACATGATTGTGGCATTGGGTATAACGGAACATGTACAGTTTATCAATTACTTTATTCCCTTGCCTGAATTGCTGGAATACCTTCAACTGACAGATATTTACCTGTTCACTTCAAGGGATCCCAATCAGGCTGTTAGCGGTACGTTCTCTTATGCCATCAGTTGCGGTTGCCCGGTAATTTCAACACCGATACCACACGCTAAAGAAGTGCTGAAAGACGACGCAGGTATACTGATTGATTTCGATAGTTCACTTCAGCTTACAGATGCCATCCTGGAGCTTTTACACAATCACGACCGCAGAAAGAATATGCGCCTGAACGGACTGCACAGAATGGCATCCACAGCATGGGAAAACGCGGCTATTGGTCATGCTGTTTTGTTCCAGGAAGCGGTAATGAGCAACAATCAATTAACCTATACCCTTCCGGAGATCAAACTGGATCACCTGAAAAGAATGACAACAGATATTGGCATCATCCAGTTTTCAAAAATGAGTCAGCCTGATACCGGTTCCGGCTATACGCTGGATGACAATGCACGTGCACTTATCGCTTTCTGTGAGCATTACAAACAAACACAGGATCCGATGGATCTGAGTTATATTGTCCGCTATTGCCTGTTCATATGTTATTGTCAGCAGGAATCGGGTCAATTCCTGAATTATGTAGACCAGGAACGTCAGTTTACCGATCAGAATCAGGAAGTGAACCTCGAAGATTCCAATGGCCGTGCGCTTTGGGCACTCGGATATCTGAAAAGTATGCAGCATTTATTACCTGCTGATTTCATACCGGTACTTAATGAAACCAACAGGGTATTTGAAAAAGCCCTGAAACCTTTGCATGCAGTACATTCTACACGAGCAATGGCGTTTATTATTAAAGGACTGTATTTTGTTCACCAGGTTGAACCTGGCATTGAAAACAGCGTCCTCATCACCAAACTGGCCAACAGGCTGGTACAGATGTTCAGGCATGAAAGTTCATATGACTGGCAGTGGTTTGAAAACAGCATGACTTATGCCAACTGTATTCTTTCAGAAGCATTGATATGTGCCTGGCAGGTTACTGGTGATTCTACTTACAAAGACATAGCCTGCAAATCTTTCGACTTTCTGTTATCAAAGACACTTCCGGAAAAACAGATCAATGTCATCTCTAATAAGTATTGGTTGAATAAGAACCATATTCCTGTTAAAGGAGAAAACGGTGGTGAGCAACCTATCGATGTCGCATACACGATTCTTACGCTTGAACGATTTTATGAATGCACCGGCCAGGTAAAATACCTCAATAAGATGACTTATGCTTTCAACTGGTTCCTGGGTGCCAATCACCTGAAACAAATTGTTTACAATAATTGTACCGGCGGATGTTACGACGGTTTGGAAGACCGCAATGTAAACCTCAACCAGGGTGCAGAATCTACCATAAGCTATTTGCTGGCACGACTGGCGATGGAAAACCAGCTGAGGAACCAGTATATTCCTGTTTACGGAAAAGAAAAAATACTGTTGAATGATTGTGCAACCTTTTAGCTCAGCATAATATAAAAGCGATAGCGAATCCTGTAATAAACTAAGGAACAAGGCATTGACCTTTGATGTGCCGCCTCGATCAAATAAATAAAAAACTGAATTATATGAATAATGATCATAAAACCGATGTTCCGGGAAACTGGAAAAACCAGAAACTGAAATTAAAACTTGCTTATCCTGTACTAACAGATGCCGATCTGCACTATGAAGCCGGAAAGCGGGATGAAATGCTAAACCGCATTCAGACTATTTTAGGAAAGACAAGGCAAGGAATCACAGATATCATGGCCTCGCTTTAAGCCATCCTGTGCAATACAGTCTTTAATCCGTACCATATCTACAACACGGCATTTATAGTACAACTAGAATATACAGCTTATAAAACTGGCTATTTTACTTTTTATTAATCCCACTGTTACAGTGAATAACTACTGAATTTAGTTCGGTAGTTATTTTTTCGTTACTAAAGTATTGGCAAATACAATTGTGTAAAATAGTATTGGTTAATGAAACAGTCGAATATATTCATGGCACCTGTACCGTCTTTACCGAAAGCTGTACTTTCAGCTTATCTGAAAGAAATGCACTGGAACTTCCAACTCCGAAATCGAGGCGATTGATGCTGAAATTACCGCTGAATATATAGGCATTCCCGGTTTGTTTTGCAGTAAAAGGAAAGCTGATGTTCCGACTGAAATTTTTGATCGTGAGTTTACCTTTTATAATATAACCTTCAGGCGTATTCGCTTTTTCAATAGCAGTCGATTCAAAAATGAGCAAGGGAAATTTTTCGCAATGAAAATAATCTTCTCCCCGCAGGTGACGATCACGGGTTTTGTTATCGGTATCGATGCTATTGCTGTTAACGGTCACCCGGAACTTAGCAGTGGCTAGGTTTTCGGGCTGAAAATAAATAGTACCTTTCAATCCATTCAAAGTTCCGGATGTATTGATGCCGAAATTTTTAATAGTGAATTTTACCGTTGATCCTGCATCCACGGGTTGAAACTGCTGAGCGATACCGATAAAAGGGATGGCTGTCAGCATAACAATAGTCAGTATTAGTCTGGCGATAAGGCCTCGGTGTTGATTCATTTACTTTCAAGTTAAGAAGCCCTGGCCATTTAAACAAAGTTTGTTGAACATTGCGCTGAAGATGAACGGAGCGTCGCCACCAAAGTTGCAGTTAGCTGGGATGTTTGCCTCCTTATTCAACAGCTTTATTCTTTTCCTATAATGCTGAAAATACCTGCTTGTCACCTGTTTCATTCCCTAGGTTTGGATAAATTTTCCCTTTGAAAACGATTGAAGCCAGATATACCGTGCACAGGGGTG
>JBPOHG010000027.1:0-8839 GCA_052035835.1 Bacteroidota bacterium
TGGAAACAAGTACGGATATTATTATTATAAACGCAAATACGGATACAACTATTACTCCAGCGCCGGCAGTGAAAAGGATAATACAAGCGGTAACAGTTAAACGCTGTTCTCCGGCTGCGGCCTACCCCATAGAGAACCTCTGTAAGAAAAGCTGATTCTAAAAAAGTGAACACACTTAAAAAATTAATTAAAAAGTATTTTCAGTACTTTTTCTATTTCTATTCTCACCTGCAATACAGGCTTTTCATCAGCCTGGCTTTGAGTATTATGGTGGGGCTGATGGATGGTTTGGGCCTTGCCATGTTCATTCCTCTTTTGCAAATGGTGGATGAAACCAATGCAAAGGCCGACAGTGCCAATATGGGCAACTTATCCTTCCTGGCTGATGTGCTCAACTCAATGGGCATACCGCTGACACTCGTGGTGGTATTGGTGATCATACTTATTTTCTTCAGCTTGAAAGGGATCATGAAATTTTCGGAAGCTTATAGCAGGGTGATATTCGAACAATTGTTTATTAAAAATATCCGTACCAGGAATATTAAAGGGCTTGCTAATTTTAATTTCAATGTCTTTATTAATTCTGATATCGGTCGCATTCAAAATACTTTCAGCGCCGAAGTGGAAAGGGTTAAACAGGCATACAGGTATTATTTTATCTCTATTCAGTATGCCGTTTTTGTGATGGTGTATGTTTTTATGGCGCTTTTTGCCAACCCAAAGTTTGCATTGCTGGTAGTGATAGGCGGGGCTTCCACCAATCTTATTTTCAGGCAGCTTCAGAAAAAAACTAAAACACTGTCTAAAAAGATAACAGCCGATAACCATACTTTTCAGGGGTTGCTTGTACAAAAAGTTTCTTTTTTCAAATACCTGAAGTCTACCGGCCTTATTCATAAATATGCCGATAAACTGATTAAGACGAATAACACCATTCAGCACTCACAAAAAAAATCGGGTTTTATTGCATCTATACTTGCATCGGTAAGGGAACCATTGGTGATCCTTGTTGTTGTTTGTGTGATCCTGGTACAGGTAAAATATTTTCATCAGAGCATAGGGGTAATTATATTAAGCTTATTGTTGTTTTACCGAGGGCTGATTTCATTGCTGGGAATGCAGAATTACTGGAACCTGTTCCTGGGTGCTTCGGGTTCGTTGCAGAACATGACCGATTTTAATGCCGAATTAAAAGCAGGCCGTGAACAGGTAGGCAAGGATCAATTTGCTTCGTTTAACCAAAAGATGGAATTGCGCGACCTGGGTTTTTCGTACAATGATGCACATATTCTTAAAGGCATCAACCTCCATATCCGTAAAAATGAAACCATTGCAATTGTAGGTGAAAGCGGATCGGGAAAAACAACCCTGATCAATGTAATCACTGGTTTGCTGAAACCATCACAGGGAGAAGTGCTCATCGATGGCAAAAACCTCCAGGATTACAATACCCCAACTTTTCAGCAACGAATTGGTTACATTACACAAGAGCCGGTCATATTCAATGATACGATTTACAACAATGTAAGTTTTTGGGACATGCCAACTGCTCAAAACCGCGACCGTTTCATACAGGCGTTGCAGCAGGCGTCTATTTACGATTTTGTAATGGCACAACCCCTCAAAGAGGAAGCCATGTTGGGCAACAATGGTATTAATGTAAGTGGCGGGCAAAAGCAAAGGATAAGTATTGCAAGGGAGTTGTACAAGGAAGTTGATTTCCTGTTTATGGATGAAGCTACCTCTGCCCTTGATTCTGAAACTGAAAAGGAAATCCAGGAGAACATCGAAAGTTTAAAAGGAAAATATACCATTCTCATTATTGCTCACCGGTTGTCTACAATCAAGAATGCAGATAGGATCATTTTGCTCAACAAAGGGCAAATTGAAGACATCGGAAGTTTTGATGAGTTGCTGCAACGATCACCTTCTTTCAATAAGATGGTACAGTTGCAGGGTTTCTAATTCAATCACAGTCAATTTTGAACGCTGAACTTGAAAGTAATTTTTACACTGGATACTTTGGCAAATGCCGGCACGGAGAAAAGTATGCTTGATATCATCAGCCATTTTTCCCGTAGCACAGAAGTGCTGGTAGTTTATTTTTATCCCGGCGATGATCTCAGGGAAGCGTATGAAACGGCAGGTATCCCACTCCGTTATGTAGGGCTCCCGGGTAAAAGGTCTTGGTTAAAGGGGATCGCAGCACTCAAACAAATCATCCGCGAAGTAAAACCAGATGTGGTGGTATCATCCATCCTCCGGGCCAACATTATTTCGAGGGTCGCCTGCAAACAAACCGCCACTCCGCTGGTAGGGACATTTGTGAGCGATAGCTACAGCGATATCCGTACCCGCAGTTTTTCATGGAAGCGCAGGGTTGGTTTTTCGTTTTTTTATGCGCTCGATAAATTTACAGCCCGTATTCCGGCAGCCTGGATATCGAATTCTCATTACATTAAAGAAACGAATTGTAAGTACCTCGGCATAAATCCGGCCATTGTATCGGTGATTTACCGTGGAAGGGCAAGTGCTAAATTTCCACAGAAGGATAACAAGATACAGGGTAACCAATTCAGGTTTGTGTATGTTGCCCGCCTGCTGCAAACAAAAGGCTTGGGTGAACTGGTTGATGCATTTCAGCAAATTGCTGCACGGTATCCCCAGGCACGCCTTGATATCTATGGCGAAGGGCCTTACCGGGGCACGGTAACGGGTAAAATACAACAGGCAGGCATAAACGAACAAGTGGTGCTCCATGGGAAAGTGCCAAACGGGTGGGAGAAATTATATGAAGCAGATTGCTTTGTGTTCCCTTCCTGGTATGAGGGGTTCAGTGGTTCTCTTGTAGAAGCAATGATGGTTGGTATCCCCATTGTAGCATCAGGGATTCCTATGAATCTGGAGGCAGTTACACCCGGTAAAACTGCACTGGTACATGATGTGAAAAGCAGCGAAAGCATGGCAACACAAATGGAATATGCGATTACACACTATGAAGAAATGTGTGCCATGGCCGCTACAGCCCGAAAGGAGGCAATAGCACGCTTTGATATCAACGTCATTGCAGCAACCTATGAGTCTTTCCTGCGGAAGATAGCAGGAATCCAATAAAAGTTTTTATCACGGTGTATAGCACCATTAAAATAAAGGGTTATTAAGATCATTCAATTAGTTACAAAAAGGCAATTCAGGGGGGCCGAAGTATTTGCTGCAGAGCTGAGCGCACTGCTGGCCGGCAATGGGCATGAAGTTTTCTTTACAGGTTTGTATGAACCGCCTTCAAATACACTTAGCGCCCATGGTGCAGTGAACACCGACCTGAACGGTAAAAAGTCGGCGTTCAGTATTTCATTGCTGCGATCATTGCTTCGGATGATTAAAAATGAACAGCCCGATATCTTACAGGCCAATGGTTCCGATACGTTGAAGTATGCAGTGATAGCAAAACTTTTTCATCCGAACCTCAACATTGTTTATCGCAATATCAGTATGATCAGCGCATGGGCAAAAGCAGGTTCGGCCAAAAGAAAATTCAATCAATGGTTGTTTAAACGTGTAGACAGGGTAACTTCAGTAGGCCAGCAATCGCTCGAAGACCTGGTAAAAACCTATCAATACCCGGTTTCCAAAACAAAGCTCATCCGAAGGGGGATACCACAAGTATCAACAGATGCAAATACTTCCAGGCAACAAATAGCCGCCGAATTTGGTTTTAATAAACAAAACCCGCTGTTGATCCATATTGGCCAGTTTTCGCCTGAGAAAAATCATGTATTCATGATTGGGAGCATGCAAAAGGTCTTAGATAAAGTGCAAGGGGTCAAACTGGTCTTTATTGGGGAAGGCAAATTAATGGAGGAAATGAAACAGCTGGTTGCTGATAAAAAATTACAGGCAAATATTTTCTTTGCAGGCCATAGAAACCAGGTACAGGAACTGTTGGCTGCTGCCGACTTGTTTATATTGGGTAGCACTATTGAAGGGGTCCCTGGTGTAATCCTGGAAGCAGGAATGCAGGCAGTTCCATCGGTTGCAGTAAATGTAGGAGGGGTGGGGGAAGTGGTACAAAACAGACAAACAGGTGTTTTGGTGCCAACGCATAATGAGGATGCCTTTGCAGATGCGGTTATTAAATTGTTATTGCAGCCCGATGAACGAAGCAAACTGGGTGCCAATGCACGTACCTTTGTAATGGAAAATTACAGCCTGCAAAACTGCCTCCTGCAATTTGAACAATTGTACCAGGGAATCATAGACGAAAAAAAGTGCCGCTAACAAATGAAGGTTTTACACATCGTTAAGTCATTGGGCCGCGGAGGCGCCGAAATGTTGTTACAGGAAACCCTGAAACTGCATAACAGGCAGGATTTTGAATTTCACTATATCTATTTTCTTCCGTGGAAAGACCAAATGGTTCCTGGTTTAAGGGAAGCAGGCGGCATCGTAACCAATATGCCGGCAAAGAACAATATTGTGATAATGCTGCAGGCGAGGAAAATCATTCGCTATATCCGAAACAATAAAATTGAACTGGTACACTGCCATTTGCCCTGGGCAGGGTTTGTTGGCAGGCTGATACATAAGATGACAGGCATCCCGGTGTTGTACTCGGAACACAATAAACAGGAACGATATCACTTTGTAACGAAAACGATCAATCGAATTACGTTCAACTGGCAAACCAAAGTAATTGCCGTTTCCAATGATGTGGCAGCATCTATTCAGCAACACATTCATCCAACCATACCTGTGCAAACAATCCTCAATGGGGTGAATACGGCACACTTTATCAGGGATAAAGCTACAGGCCTTGCTTTGAGAAAAGAACTGGGGATATCGCCAGATGCCGTTTTGATTGGAACCATAGCAGTTTTCAGGTTTCAAAAAAGATTAAAGGAATGGATAGATGTTTTTAAAGCACAGGAAGAACGTTTCCCGGGCATCAGGGGTTGTGTGGTAGGAGACGGGATTTTGAATGAAGAAATCAGGGCCTACCTTCAACAACAGGGCATGGAAGGCAAGATACTTTTCCCCGGGCTTAAAACCGAAGTAATACCATGGTTGTCGGCAATGGATATTTTTATGATGACATCCGAATTTGAAGGATTGCCGATCGCATTGCTTGAAGCCATGAGTATGGAGTGTGCTGTTGTATCAACAGATGCAGGGGGGATCAAGGAAGTGATCAGGAACAAAGAAGATGGTTTCCTGGTTCCGGTTTCTGAATGGAAGTCATTATCAGGGCCCCTTGATTATCTTATCCAACATCCCAATGAAATCACTGCCTATGGTGCCAAAGCCCGTAAAAGGGTACAAGATGCATTCAGTCTTACAGCCATGGTGAGGCAAACAGAAGATGCCTACCGATCTGTTAAACGATAAATTTTTGAACAATGGAAATCACGCAGGCCCGTACAGAAGACCTTCCAGAGATGATTGCTTTGCTCAAACAAAGCCTTGGCGAAAGCCTCGTTCCAAAGTCGGAGGCTTATTTTATTTGGAAGCACGAGAAAAACCCGTTTGGGAAATCCAAAATCCTGCTTGCACGCGAAGATGGAAAAATTGTGGGGCTTAGAGCGTTTATGCATTGGCGTTGGGAATCGGGTGCCGAAAGCATTCCGGCTGTGCGTGCAGTGGATACTGCCACAGACCCGGCGTATCAGGGTAAAGGCATTTTCAAAAAACTTACGTTGCAGGCAGTAGAAGAGTGTAAGGAAGAAGGGGTAGGGCTGGTTTTCAACTCACCCAATCCCATCAGTATGCAGGGATATTTGAAAATGGGGTGGTACATCAATGGAAGGATGCCTATTTATGTTGGTCCGGGTAGTATGGCGCCCCGCTTGTTTTCAGAAAAGAACCTGCAAAAATGTTACGCCGGATATGACCCGGCAGCTGCATTTGCCAAACTGGGTAACAACTGGGCAATGAAACCAGCAGCGGTATTATTGCATACGCCTATCCATTTTGCATACCTTCAATGGCGTTATGCCGAGTGCCCGGTGGTACAATACGGGGCCGTTACTGAGCCAGGGCAATTTGGGTTTGTATTTCGGTTAAAGAAAGTAAACAGGTTTATTGAACTGCGTATTTGCGAAGCCTGGACGGAGAACCCGGCAGCAGTGAAAGCTGCCAGGAGGGCATTGAGAAAAGTAGTGAGAAAAGTTCGCCCGGCCATGGTTACATGCGCCCCTTCACCCTTGTTTGATGAGGATAGAAAAAGGCCTTTTGGATTGTTTGGCCCATTTAAAAAAGGCCCTGTTACAACCCTGCGGCCTCTGGCAAAAAATAAACTTAATAACTTTGACCAGTTTTACCAATGGCGCCCTTCGATGGGTGCTATGGAACTGTTTTAATCAATGGATGTATTCATCATCATATTACTTGTCCTGCTGATCAACACGTACATGATCAAGGCGATGAGCAACCGTTTTGTGATTGCGTCTGAAGGGTATCTCTGGGGAATGTTTATTGTGCATTTTATCCTCAGCACTGCCTACATGGTTTATGCAGCGTATACAACCAGTGATTCGATCGCTTATTATGCAAAAACAGCATCTGCAGACCAGTGGCTGCCGTTGTTTGGGATAGGGACTCCTTTTGTACATTTCTTTGCCTGGCCTTTTGCCGGTTTGCTGGATTTATCCTACTACGCAACCATGATCATTTTCTCTTTTATGGGATATGTAGCAGCGGTATTGTTTTATATCACCACCCGGGAGAATGTTCCGTTGAAACCTGTATGGAAAAATTTTACAGCTATTGAGCTTGTTTTTCTTTTACCGAACCTGCATTTTTGGTCATCATCATTGGGAAAAGGCAGCCTTATTTTATTTGGGCTGGCATTGTTTACCTATGGATTGAGCCGGTTCAACCGCCGCATTTTTCCGCTTATTATTGGTGGGTTTCTCACATTTATGATCAGGCCGCATATCCTGTTCACCGTTATTTTGAGTGTAATGCTGGGAGTGATTATAACGAGCTCGGGCATTAAACCATATATGCGCTGGTTGATTTTTCTTGTTGCCGGAGCAGTGTTCCTTTATATTAGTGATGATGTGTTGAAGTTTGCCGATACGGAAACAATTGATATTACTTCTTCCTCCAGCATCAGCCACCGGGCTTCCGAATTAAGTAAAGCAACCACCGGCGTGAATATTCAGGACTATGGGTTGTTTATGAAGATGTTTACTTTCTGGTTCAGGCCATTGTTTTTTGATGGTATGGGTGCATTGGGTGTGGTGGTGTCTTTTGAAAACCTGATCTATATGTACATGTTCATCATTGTAATCAAAGAAGGTTTTTTAAACTGGGGCGACTGGAATGGTTGGTTCAGGATCAGCTTATTTATTTTCCTCTTTGGTTCATTTGCACTGGCACAGGTAACAGGCAACCTGGGCATTGCCATGCGTCAGAAAGCACAGTTCATGCCTTTCTTTTTTATCGTTTATTGCAAAGCGGTTTCCTATAAATATTTTGTAAGCCGGAAACTGGCTACCGGTTAGCATGATGCGCCGTTAAATTAACCTGATTATGAAGGCACCGGGTACATTTGCCATATCACTAGATTTTGAATTGCACTGGGGTTGCTTTGAAACCATGCGGGAAATCACCGATCCCGTGAAACAGTATTTCTACCAAACTAGAAAGATTATCCCGGAGAAATTAAAGTTGTTTGCCGAACACGAAATCCATGTTACATGGGCTGCCGTTGGCATGTTGTTCATGAAAAATGTTGGAGAATGGGAACAGCATTTGCCAGAGGTTTTGCCCACGTTTAACAATGCGCATGTGTCGGCATATGAATGGATAAAAAAGAATGGTTTTAGCGGGGATACAGACCCTTTTCATTTTGCCCCCGAATTGGTAAAACTGATACAAAATACCCCTTACCAGGAATTAGGGACACATACCTATGCGCATTATTTCTGCCTCGAAGAAGGGCAAACAAAAGAACAGTTCAGGCATGATATCGATATGGCGTGTAAGGTTGCCCGTGAGTATGGGGCGGAGATCCGGTCGCTGGTATTCCCACGCAACCAGTTTAACCAGGAGTACCTTTCTGTTTGCAGGGATGCCGGTATAACATGTGTGCGCTCAAGCCCAGATATCTGGTATTGGTCGCCGGCAACTGGCTCTAGTTTTATGAAAAAGTTTTTCAGGGCTGGCGATGCTTATCTTAAGTTTCAGCCGATTAAGCCTGTTTTTTTAAAAGACATTTCCACTACTGAGTTGCCACTTCAATTGCCATCTACCAGGTTGTACCGCCCATGGAAGCCTGGCGAGCCTGTAAAGAACCGTTTAAAAATGCGCAGGATCCTGAATGAAATGACGGAGGCAGCCCGTAAAGGCGCTTATTATCATATCTGGTGGCATCCGCATAATTTCGGCAATCATCCACAGGAATGCCTGGAAGAACTAAAACAAATAGTCATGCATTTTACCAAACTCAAGCAAGCGTATGGGTTTGAAAGCCTTACTATGAATGAAATTACCAACCGACTTTTGCAACCCCACACTTCATAAATAGTATGCCCAAACTTGTTCGTATAACAACAGTGCCGGTGTCTATGCAGGTTTTACTGAAGGGCCAGATGCGTTTCATGAAGGAGCATGGTTTTGAAGTTACGATGATCAGTAGCGATGGCCCCGAAGTGCCGGCACTTATAGAACAGGAAGGCTGTGACCATATACCGGTGCTGCTTACTCGTAAAATTAGCCCGGTGACAGATCTGAAAAGCCTCATACGCCTTATTCGTATCCTCCGAAAAATAAAGCCGGATATTGTACACACACATACTCCTAAAGCAGGCCTCATTGGTATGTGGGCAGCATGGCT
>JBPOHG010000086.1:0-8549 GCA_052035835.1 Bacteroidota bacterium
ACTGAACATTGGCATAATCTGCTGATGGAAGCGTTCTTGCCAACCCGTCTTTAATGCGTTGTTCGGCTGCCTTTGCCACCGGGAAAACATCGTCCCAGTAGTTCAGGAACATTGCCATACTAACGGGCAGATCCGGATGCAGCGAATCTGTATCATATAATTTTCCATTGATTAACAGTGCCAACTGATCGTGGCCATCCTTTAGGTAGGTAACTAATTTCATTCGATGAATTGAGGAAACAAAATTAGCATTCCGCTAACATGTAAAAAAAAGGATTTAGTATATTTGCAGGGGAAAATCACTACTCATGGAATTCGAAAAGATACATAATAAAGGACAGGCGAGGCTATTTCATAATCAATACCTTGAGTATCTTACTAAAACACACCCATTGGTAATTTGGGGAATGTACCTTCCCGTTCTGATCCTTTTACCCTATTACAGTATCTATACGTTGGAATTCAGCGGAATGAAAACACTGGGAATTTATGTTTCAGGAATTTTTTTCTGGACTTTAACTGAATATGTCCTTCACAGGTTTTTATTTCATCATCACCCATCCACAGATAGAGGAAAAAAAATTAATTATATCCTGCATGGTAACCATCATGAATACCCGAGGGATAAAGAACGGTTGTTTATGCCTGCTGTTCCAAGCCTGATTATTGCTTCCGGCTTTTTCTCACTTTTTTACCTTGTTCTTGGTAAAATTGCTTTTTCATTCTTCCCGGGATTTATGCTTGGATACCTTATTTATGGCAGCATGCACTACGCAATCCATGCCTGGAACCCACCTTTCAAATGGATGAAAGGTTTGTGGAGAAACCATCACCTGCACCATTACAAACATTCTGATATGGGCTTTGGTGTAAGCAGTACTTTATGGGACCATGTTTTTGGGACGATGTTCGACTTAAAGAAAGAGAAAGAAGACAAAGAAAAGGTTAAAGAACTGATGTTTAAATGATCACCATTTTTCATCCTCATTGATAAAATCTTCCTCCCGGCTGTTTTCCTGCCGGGATTTTATTTTCTGAGCCTGCCGCTCTACCAATAATCCTGCTATGATGGCTCCGGCATTTTGAGCTGGATTGGCTTTCAGCAGTTCCTTCAGTTTCACTTCACTGATATCCATTCTATACAATAGTTGCACCAGGCCTTCAAAATCATTCGTGATCATCTGGTTGATCTTTTCAGCAAGTAAATGCATCATTTCGTTGAATGCAGATCCTTGTTGAAATGGCACAGAGAATTGGATACATGTAGCGGCAAGGGCCTCTTTTTCCATATCAAAATTTTTCTAGTATTCCCAAAGCAAATAAAGCATAATCATATTTAACAGGGTCCCGTGGATCAAAAGAGCGCAAATAAGCAGTCAGATCCAGGGCTGCCTGCCAATCCGTTTGTTTACGGGTTAACATGTTAAATTGCCTGGCGACCCTTGCTACATGCAGGTCTACCGGGATGATTAGGGCGGCAGGGCTGATTTTTTTCCATATACCAAAATCTACCCCATTCTTATCGTTTCTTACCATCCACCTGAGGTACATATTTAATCTTTTACAGGCAGAATGCCTATGAGGTGCAGCTATATGCTTTTTTGTCCGGGATGGAACATCGGGCAACCCGAAGAAATTCCTGTAAAAATGATTCAATCCGTTTTCAACCGAATCTAACTTTACATTACCAGAAGGAATAAACGCAGTTTCAAGAGAATCGTGCTGCTGGTAATGCAATTTCAGGAAAGCTAAAAAATACAAGAGGTCTGTGCCGTTAAAAGTGCGGTGCTTAAAAGACAACATGTGCCGAAGGTCCTGCTCTTCATGATTGCGGCAGAAATCATATGGGGCATTATCCATCATGTGCATCAACTCCTTCGACTTGTTGATGATGGTCGTACGAATGCCCCAAGCAAAAACTGCAGCGAAAAGGCCGGCAATTTCTATGTCTTGTTTCTTGCTGAATAAATGTGGGATGCAAACCGGATCACTCTCAATAAAAGACGGCCGGTTGTATTCGGATACTTTTTTATCGAGAAATTTTTTTAATTGATCCCCGGTCATTCTGATAACAATTTCATGATTTTCAAACCGAGGAAATCGGCCTGGGTATTAACAGCAGATTTATTGATAACAACCAAAACAGCAGAAGCAGATTCCCTGTTAAAAGCTGCAAAAGTTGAAAAGCCGTAAGTGCCCCCATTGTGCCAGTAAATTGGCGCCTTATCTTTTCGCTTATACGTATGCCATCCGCGGCAAACGTCAATGTTATTGTTCAGTGCAATGGTAGGTTGCAGCAGCTTGTTGATCCTGTTATTAATCAATGCGTCTTTGGGTGCCATCATGTATTTGAGGTATGCCATCATTTCCGAACCTGTACATTTCAAACCTCCGGCGGGTGCCAGCGTATTCATGTTCCAGTAGGCAGATTTTTGTTCCCCGAAATAACCCTGGCTTTTCAATGGTTCCATGTCTTTACCTGGAATTTTCGTAACCATTCCAAATGGAACCAAAATATACTCATCGAGCAATTGTTCATAAGGCTTGCCGCTAATGCGCTCGGCGAGTACCCCTGCCAGTCCCATCCCAAGGTTTGAATAATTGCTTTTCCCATTCGGTTTTGGGTTTGCTATTAACAGGTATGAAAACAACTTCCCTGCATCATAATCATCATACGGTTTCATGATATTACCGCCTTCGAGCGACATATTGGTTGGAAGCCGCGGAAATCCGCTCGTATGATTCAACAATGAAAGAAAAGTAATGCCCGACAATGAAGTGTTATTTTGCACAGAATCGGGAAGGTAAGGGAGAATAGTACTGGTATCCGGAATACCCTTTTCTTCCAGCACTGCTTTAACAATATACGCAGTGAATGTTTTGGTAATGCTGCCGGCTTCAAAAACGGTATTGGCATCAAAACGCCGTTTAACATCGGGGTGTGCATAACCGGTATCGTAAAAATATACCTGCTCATTTTTAATCGCCATGATCATCAGGCCTGGAATAAGTGACTCACGGTAAATACTATCCGCAATGTTTTTAATGGAACCAGGCAGCTGGTTTTGCTGAGCTGCCGAGGCTTTGCCTATAAACATGCAGATCAAAAAAGCAGCTACCAGCCGGTAAATAAAAAGCATATTCCAATATTTAGTAGTCCAGCTTAACCGATTGCCTGTTTCAGGTCTTCCACGAGGTCGTCTGCATCTTCAATTCCAATACTCAGCCTGATCAATCCATCGGAAAGACCATTCTTAATCCTTTCTTCCCGCGGGATGCTTGCATGAGTCATACTTGCCGGGTGGTTAATCAATGATTCAACACCCCCCAGGCTTTCGGCCAGAGAAAATAATTGTGTAGAAGAAAGCACTTTATTGGCAGCCTCCATACTATCATCTTTCAACGTAAAGCTCATCATGCCACCGAAACCTTTCATTTGTATTTTGGCAATATGATGATTCGGATGGTCTACAAAACCACACCAGTATACTTTGTCAACTTTAGGATGGTTGCGAAGGAAGTGTGCAATCACATAGCCGTTTTCGTTGTGTTGTTTCATTCGTACGTGCAATGTTTTTATCCCACGCAAAACAAGAAAACAATCAAGCGGGCCTGGTACAGCGCCACAGCTTTTTTGAATAAAATACAATTGGTCCCGTAGTGATTCATCATTCATAACGAGCGCCCCCTGAATGACATCGCTGTGGCCGCCGAGGTATTTAGTAGAAGAATGCATGACGATATCTGCACCCAGGTCGAGTGGGTTTTGCAGGTACGGGGATGCAAAAGTATTGTCAACACAAAGGATGGCTCCTGCTTTCCTGGCAATGACCGAAACTTCGGCGATGTCAGTGATATTCATAAGTGGATTGGTGGGTGTTTCAATCCAGATGAGTTTGGTTTTATCAGAAATTACCTGGCTGATATTTTCCGGATTGGTTGTGTCTACAAACTTGAATTTAATCCCGAATTTTTCAAACACTTTCGTAAAGAGCCGGTAGGTGCCCCCGTACATATCGTTGGCAGCAATCACTTCATCGCCCGGAACAAGTAATTTAATGACAGCATCCGTTGCTGCAACACCGCTGCTAAATGCAAGGCCAAACCTGCCATTTTCAATTGTTGCCAGTGCCGACTCTAATGCTGCTCGAGTTGGGTTCTGGGAACGGGCATATTCATATCCCTTGTGTTTACCCGGAGCCGACTGCACGTAGGTAGAGGTTTGATAAATAGGCGTCATGATGGCACCGGTGGATGGGTCGGGTTCTGCACCTGCATGAATGAATCTGGTAGCAGGTTTTTTGTTTTTGAGGGATTCGCTGTTACTCATAAAAAAAAATATTGTGCAAATGTAAAGAAACGGGTTTACCTGCGTATAATATTAAAGCATATTGGCGACGCACATATAACGCCAGTCGAAGTTATCCGCTTCATGTGCATGTAAAGGCTTATTCTTTCTCTGCAAAGCCTGGGGCCTGAGGATATCTTCTTTCACCAGTTTTTTCTTCGATTCCATGACATATTCCTTCATGGTGGCGGATTGCATCCATTGTTGTTGGGGCGGCTCAAAACCAACTTTATCTGTTCTCCAAACTATTTCAGATGGCAATTTCTGATCCATCAGTTTCCGGAGGAGGGATTTCGTATACCCTTTACTGATTTTAAACCTCGAAGGCAATGAAAAAACAAATTGAACGAGTTCGGCGTTCAGGAAAGGAAGCCGGGCTTCTCTTCCATGTGCCATTGCATTCCGGTCACTGAATCGTAACAACTCCTCGAGGCCATTTTGCATGGTGTTGAAATAAAGTATATCATTCAACTTGGTTACAACCGGTTTATGAATTCCTTCCCACTCCCTTCCTTTTACAAAAGATAACATCTGCCTGCTTACTTCGCCATGATGAATGATGCGCATGTATTCCTTTTTTTCCAATGCGATGGAAGCGTGTGAGGGAAGAAATGCCGCCATAATATTTTTTACGCCCCATTGTACACGGATATTGTTTCGGTGAAAGTCATGCATTTCAGCTTTTGAGCCCGAAAACTTGTACCTGCTCACCATCTCCTGAATATACCAATGGATGTACCGTGGGTATCCGGCCAACACTTCATCGGCGCCCTGGCCATCGAGCAACACTTTAATACCGTGTTGTTTGGCCAGTTGAAAAACACGGTACTGAGCATATACGCTGGATGAAGAAAACGGTTCTTCCTGGTGGTACATTAGTTTTTCAAAGTCGGAAATTAACTCATCTGCAGTAGGGGTAACTGTAAAATTTGATACAGCAAACTGGCCTGCAACAGCGGCTGCATATTTACTTTCATCCTTTTCGAAGCCGGGAAATACTGCCGTAAAGGTTTTATTTCCATTGGCAACATGATGTAGTTGTTGTTGTACATAATATAAAACCGTTGAACTATCGATACCGCCACTGAGACTCGTTCCCACTTGCACATCGCTGCGCAATCTTCTGGTGACCGATTGGGCAAACAACTCTTCAAACCTGTCAATGGCATCTGTTTCAGTAATCCTGATGAGAGCCTGCTTATCTATATTCCAGTAACTTTTTACAGAATAGTTGCCATTCTCCCAGGTGAGATAATGCGCAGGTGGCAATGAAAAAATGTCTTTATAAAAAGTTTGCGCTTTGTTGGCAGGATTTTGAACATAACCAAGTGTGATATAGTTCAGGATCATTTTTTCTTCGGCCCGCTTAGGGATTCCTGCGGCCCACAAAGCTTTCATTTCGCTGGCAAATGCAAAAACAGTTTTGCTTGTATAATAATAAAATGGCTTTTCCCCGAACCGGTCTTTTGCTGCAAAAAAACGTTGTTCTTTTTCATCCCAAATACCAAAAGCAAACATGCCATCGAAATACTGTACACATTTTTCTTTATAACAATCGTAAGCAGCAAGTATCACTTCTGTATCACTGTTTGTATGAAAATGATAGCCTGCTTTCTTCAACTCTTTTCTCAGTTCGATATAATTATAAATTTCCCCGTTGTAAACTATGGTATAGCGTTGTAAATAATGCATGGGTTGTGTGGCTGCTTGGCTCAGGTCGATAATTGCTAGCCTGCGATGCGCAAACCCAGTTGTACCTGATTGGTTCAGCCATGTACCTTCCCCATCGGGGCCCCGATGCGCCAATACGGCCCCCATTTCATTGAGGATACCCGGATGAATAACCGAAGCGTTACTGGAAATAATACCGGCGATGCCACACATACGTCAAGTTTGATCGGTAAAGCTATTGAAATGACACGAATCAGCGGGCCTGGAATTGAATGGGCAGTACAATTTGAACGATATCCCAAGCCATAATCAATTTTGCTCCGCCTTTATCTGTTTGAAATACCATGGTAAAATCTTCCAGCGCAGGGGATTGCATAGTAACTGCAATATCCGTTTTAAACATATCTTTTGAGGCATCCATATGTAAACCCCAGGTATATAAGTTGCCATTTAAGAGGATCGTCCATTTATCGGGGAAGGGTATGCAATAAATTATGTACCGGCCTTTATTAATTTTTGTTCCAGCGATATAAACATCCTTAAAAAATTCAAGTTCTGTTGCTTCATTGGCCCCGAGCCTCCATTCTTTTCCATACGTAATCAAACTTTTTTCACCGGTACCAAAAATAGTCCTGCCTTTTCGTTTAGGCCTGCTATAAATCACCCTTGCTACAAGTGCCCCGGTATCGGAACCATTCATCTTGAGTATGGGGTAATCGGGTGGATAATAGCACATATCCATGGGCGACTGATCGAAAGTAGCATAAGGATTAGGGGCTTCGTTTTGCCGGGAGGTATCTTTAACAACAACACTTGTGATTTGCTTCGACTTTTCAGTTTTACAGGATGCAAACAACAGCACTGCCAGTGAAAGGCAATATATGCAGGAATGCAATACATGAACAGGTTTCATAATAATTATGGCAGAGTGAATGGAACCGAAACTTTTACATGATCCCAGGTGATGATCAAATTGATGTCTTTGTTTTGCTTGTCGAAAAATACGGAAAAAATATCGTTCTCCATCTCAGTATTTACAACAGGAACGTCTAAACGAACCACATCATTTGCATCATTGTACCTGAAAGCACCCCAGGTATCTGTATCCTTATTGATGATCAGAGTCCATTTATCTGCATATGGAATTGCGTATAAAGTGTAACGCCCTTTTTTGATTTTAACTTTATTGCATACCGCATCCTGGAAAAATTCAATTTCTGTTGCTTCGTTGGCACCCACACGCCATAATTTACCATACTCAATTAATTCCCCGAAAATTGTACGTCCGTTTTTTGAAGGCCTGCTATAAATCACCCGGGCAATGGCCGCTTCCTTTGTTTTATCCTGTGCTTTTAAAAGCGGGTAATTGGCGGGGCAATAACTTACATCCATCGGTGATTTATCAACTGGTGGGATATTTTCCTGAGCAAGTAGAGTTCCGGAAAAAATCAAACAACCAACCAGTAACAGGAAGATCCCTTTCATATGCTGTTTTTTTCAAAGATAGCTTAATCACGATGTTTTAGATCGGTGAAAGTATCAAAGGCGAATTTTTTTAACAAAGGGAAAAATTCAAGATAAATTGCTTTCATATCCTTTGAATGCCTTTCCATTATTTGAAATGCCGGATTGGCGTCCTGCAGGTACCGGGCACGGTAAATGAGCCCCTCAAAACTCCTGCGGATACCCCATTCATGTCGGTAATTGGCAAGCCAGTTATGTTTACGCATATTCAGGTAAACCTGTTGGAAGTTTCCCGGGAACTTGTAAAACTGATGTTCAAGCATCTGATATGTTTGTGCTGCAAATGACTCGAGTGCCAATTCATCGGCAAACTCCTGCGGGTCATTTGCCAGAAAATAATCATACGCCACATCAACGAATGCACCTGCATAGAGCCCATATGCCGGACGGAAAAATTGTTTAATTTCTTTTGTACATGTGTGCTCATCTGTAAACTGATCGATGGCACGGTGTAGCCTAATCCCTTTAAAAATACCTGGCTCGTAACTATACTGGTCTTTCCCTTTTACAAAATCGCTGATCATGTTACCTGCCAATACCCCTTCATCAGCGAATGAAAGGTATGCGTGCGCCAGAAAATTCATATCTAAAGATAGCTGCAATTCAACTAAATTTAACAATGCAGAATCTTATCAGATCCGATAAGATTTATAAAACTTTAATTCTCCGGTATGCAACTCGAAGAAATGTATTTAACCAATGTGAAAAATCTTTTTCACGATTATAAGTCCCTTGGTGAAAAAGCCATGCAACAACTAGATCCTCCACAACTGTTTCATACTTCAAAAGAAGATTGTAACAGTATTGCCATGATCGTTAAACACCTGCATGGGAATATGCTTTCGAGATGGACCGATTTTCTTACAACCGATGGCGAAAAACCAGGCAGGAACCGTGATGGGGAATTTGAAAACAATCTGAATACAGATAATATTTTTACCATCTGGAACCTTGGCTGGCAATGCCTTTTTACGGCACTTGACGAATTAACGCCGGCCGAGTTAAT
>JBPOHG010000287.1:0-26254 GCA_052035835.1 Bacteroidota bacterium
AAATCGGTGGAAGCTAATGAGAAGGCATATGATTTTGCGGGCAAAAGATTTAACATTGGATCACTGAGCACTTTTGATCTGATCACTACTCAAAACAACCTGTTGCGTTCGAAACTGGAGTATACAATGAACCAGTTCGACTATGTATTTAAAATGAAAGTACTTGAATTTTATAAAGGTGCCGGTTTGAAGTTATAATGTGACAAGCCGTTTCGCTTGTGGTATACTTATTTATATTTCATGCAAAGGGCTTTACAATAAAAGATACAGAACATGAGTAAAACAACAAAATGGATATTGATTTTGGCAGGCGTACTAATGGTTGCGTTGATTATGCTGTCTAAAATGGGGGTTTTTGGAAAGGATGAAGGAATAAAAGTGACTGCAGAAAAAGTTCAGAAGAGAACCATCATTGAAGTGGTGAATGCCAGTGGTAAAGTATATCCTGAAATTGAAGTAAAAGTAAGCCCCGATATCAGCGGTGAGATCACCGAGTTAACCGTACAGGAAGGGGATACCGTAAAAAAGGGCCAGTTGCTGGCAAGGATTTATGCTGACATCTACAGTATTCAACGCGACCAGGCCAGTTACGGAGTAACACAGAGCAGGGCGCAGGTTGCTAACTCACAGGCATCTTTAGACGCACTTCAGGCACAACTCGAACAGGCGCAACGCAATTTCGACATGCAAAAGAAATTATTTGATGATAAAGTGATTAGCAGGAGCGAATTCAATGTTGCCGATGCTAACCTGAAATCTGCTAAAGCCAATTACAATGCTGCCATGCAAGGGATCAAAGGTACGGAGGCTGCGGTAGGCTCTGCTCAAGCCAATCTCGAAAGAGCTTCAAAAGACCTGGGCCGAACTACTATTGTGGCACCAATGGATGGCGTGGTGAGTTTGCTCAACGTGAAACTGGGGGAAAAAGTTGCGGGTAACAGTTTTAATGTTGGTACCGAGATTTTGCGTATAGCAGATATGGATAAAATTGAGGTAAGGGTAGATGTTGGTGAAAATGACATCCCAAAAGTTAAACTCGGGGATAGCGCTGTTGTGGAAATTGACGCATACAGTGACCGTAAATTCAAAGGGATTGTTACGCAAATCGCGAGCAGCAATAACGGCGCCGCTACGCAAAATTCATTCACAAGTACAACTTCTTCAGATGTTACGCAATACAAAGTGTATGTACGCCTGTTGCCTGAAAGTTATGCTGATTTAATGGGTAAAGGGACTTTCCCTTTCCGCCCGGGGATGAGTGCAAATGCAGATATACAAACGAGAACAGAAGCAAATGTGCTTAGTGTTCCCATCAACGCAGTTACTACCAGGGAAAAGGAAGGTATTGTAAAGCAGGAAGAAAAGAAAGACGAGGCAGATATGAAAGCAGCGCCTGCAGTTTCGGTAGACGACCTTGAAGTGGTTGTTTTTGTTTTGGATAAAGAAGCAAAAGTGAAAAAAGTAAAAGTGAAAACAGGTATTCAGGATATCAATTACATCCAGGTGAAAGAAGGGTTGAAAGAAGGAGATGAAGTTATTACTGGCCCCTATGATGCTGTAAGCAAAACACTCAAGGAAGGCGAGCAGGTGAAAAAAGTGGATAAGAAAGACCTGTATGATAAGAAATAACAAACTCAAATATTCGCTTTAAAAAAATGTAATCCCCAACCCCTTTCGTGAAATTCTTATTCAGTTTCGTATTTTTTTTATTCTTCTGTAACAACCTTTTAGCACAAAAAGTATTTGTGGAGGCAAGGGATGAGCGCAATGAATTACTTACAAATGTTTCCGCAGATTTATTTTCATTGCCCGACACCATTCGAATAGATTCGAAGCTGTTGGCTAAAGGAATTTTTTTCACACTGCCCACTAGCGGCCTTTATTTTTTGAAACTAAGTTCGGCAGGTAAACAACATGCATCACTTGTTTTCTCAGCCGGTTTTACAGATACCATCATCAAACTTACCCTATTCAATAAATCTGCTGATTTAACCGCAGTAACTGTGGTTTCCAAAAAGCCACTGATAAAACAGGAAGACGACAAAACTATTGTTGATGCTGCTGCGCTTACCATCAGTAGCACCAATGCATATGAAGTACTTGAAAAAACACCCGGCGCCGTTGTAGACCAGGACGGAAATGTGTATCTCAATAGCACAACACCGGCCACTATTTTCATCAATGGAAAAGAAATGAAGTTAAGTAGTGCCGACCTCGCCTCATTACTAAAAAGTTTGCCAGCCAACAGTGTCAGTAAAATTGAAATCCTTTCAAACCCTTCTGCTAAATATGATGCTGCCAGTAGCGGGGGTATTTTAAACATTGTGCTGAAGAAAGGAGTTAAAATTGGAACGAATGGAAGTGCTAACCTTGCTTATTTCCAGGGAGTGTACAGTACCAAAACAGCCGGAGTAAATTTAAACAGGAGCATAGGTAAATTAACAAGCTATATCAGTTATCAATTTACACAACGTAAGAATTTTGAAGAATTAATGTCCGACCGGTTTGTAAATAAAGACAGTATTGTACTTCGGCAAAATGCATTTACAACCTATCCATCTGTCACGCATTATGGAAGCATAGGATTGGATTATTCATTGAATGAAAAATGGACCATCGGGTATGACCTTCGTACCACGGTGACCAATAACAGCAGCAATGCATATAACGATATTGATATCCGCCATACATATTCAGGCAACCTCATTGGTGAAAATGCATCGTCTATACAGAATGATAACCGTTCGCTCTTTACCGGTAACAGTATGTATACAAAATATAAAATGGATACGTTGGGGAGCGAGTGGACAAACAATTTTGAACTTACCTTGTATGATTACAAGAATAACCAGTTGTATAGCAATTTCCTTTTTCAGCCGGCAGGCCCAACGATTTTGGGAGATGGTACCAACAGGAACAAGAAAACGATTTTTTCATGGCAATCTGACCTCGCCTGGAAATTGCCATCGAAGTACAGCATTGAAGCAGGTGTAAAAATCAATACGAGCAATAGTAAAAACAGTGCTGTTTACTTTATTGATACCGGTAACAATGTCCGGTTGCCCGATCTGTTTCAAACCAATACATTCAGGTATAAAGAAACCATTGGTGCGGCATATATCCAGGTTTCAAAAACGTTCTGGGGATTTACAGTGAAGCCTGGAGTAAGGTTTGAGTATACGGATATCCGTGGCCGCCAGTTGATACCAGGCGATACTGTCTTTTCTATCAAGCGATCAGATGTATTTCCCTATGTTTTTCTCCGGCACAAATTGTTTAAGATATTTGGCTATACACTGGTAGGGAATGCAATTTACCGCAGAAGTATCCGCAGGCCCTATTATGAGAGCCTTAACCCATATGCAAAATACATTGATCAGTATTTGTATGAAGCCGGCAATCCAGCTTTGAAACCACAGTTTACCACCAATTATGAAGTGAATGTAACGTTCAACGACATCCCTGTTTTTGCTTTCGGGGTCAATCAAACAAAAGATATTTTCAGTAATGTTACGTACCAGGACGACGATACAAAAATTGCTTTGAGGACATTCGACAACCTTGGAAAGAACAAAGAATATTATTTCAAAATCATAGGCGGGATCCCACCCGGCGGAAAGTATTTTTTTTATATGGGGGCGCAGTATAATTACAACCAGTACCGTGGTTTTTACCAGGGCCAGCCGTTGAATTATAACCGTGGCAGTTATACTTTCTTTATGTACCAGGAGTACAAATTCTCCACCAAATTTACCATGAATATGCAGGGTTTCATGCGTACCCGTGGCCTGCAGAATTTTTATGAACTCAATAACTTTGGAGGATTGTTTGTTTCGTTCAACCGTAGTATCATGAAGCGAAAAGCGAACCTGATCTTATCTGTAAATGATCTGTTGCAAACGAACAGGGTTTCTTTCAGGATTAGCCAGGCTGATGTGAATGCTTCTGGCCGCAGGATCAATGATACCAGAAGGCTTGGACTTACTTTCAGGTATAATTTTGGCATAAAGCCCAGGGAGGAAAAGAAAGGTGGCTTTGATGTGCCATCTGAAGTGAAGGAAAATTAATTCACTTCAATTATTTGAATAATTTCTCTGCAACTTCCACACTCTCGGGCTTCCCAACATCTATAAATTTGCCACCACTGTGATCGAGCCCCATAATTTTATGAGTAGCAGCCAGGCTCAGGTAAGTGTCGGTGAGTGAGAATTTACCCCGTTGTGGAATGAGTTCAAAAATCCGGGGCTCAAAAACTACTACACAGCTATAAGCCATAGGGTGCAATTCCATATCCGAAATTGAAATTTTCTTCTCACCTGTTTGATTGTTTTCCCATCCACATAACCTGTTGTTGGCATCAAAAAGAAAATTCCTTGTGCTTTTTCGATTACTGATACCGAACGAAACCAATGCCGTTTCATTTTTATGAAATTGTTTCAGTTCATCAATATTTAAATCCGTTAAGATATCGGCATTCAGTGTAATAAAAGGTTCAGAAGTGGCAAGCAGGTCTTTAGCTTTCAGGAGCCCGCCTCCTGTTTCCAATACTTCATTGCTTTCATCACTGATTGATATTTCGCTGCCCCATCCGTTGTTTTGTTCGATAGCTGATTTTATCTGGCCGGCAAAATGATGCACATTCACTACGACATCATAAATGCCGTATGTTTGAAGGTATTCAATGTTTCGCTGCAACAATGTTTTTCCATTCACCAAAGCAAGAGCTTTTGGGTGATGATCTGTCCATGGTTTAAACCTGGTGCCCAATCCGGCTGCAAAAATCATCCCTTTCATTTTACCCAATTTTGTTGATTCGTATGATGTAACATAGTTTTCACTTTAAACTTATTGCGTAAATGCCTGGCCAGCGACTCAGCCGCATACACACTTCTGTGCTGACCTCCAGTACAACCAAAATTCACCATTAATGAAGCAAAGCCCCTGTGAATGTAGTCGGTCACTGAAATATCCACCATTGTGTAAACGCTGTTTAAAAATACAGGCATCTGGGTTTTCTGTTCAAGGAAATCTTTTACCGGCTTATCAAGCCCTGATAATTTTTTGTATTCTTCAAATCTACCTGGATTTAAAATCCCCCTCATGTCGAATACAAATCCCCCTCCGTTTTCGCTTTCGTCTGCCGGAATTCCTTTTTTGTAAGAAAAACTATTGATGTATACGGTAAGCGGAGTGTTTGCATTTGCCTGTACCGGTGTAAACCTTTTAATGATCTCCTCACTTGTACAGATAGAAAGAATTTTTTTGAATTCCGGCAGCGCAATTCCTATGCTATGCTCCCGCAGGAATACAGAAAGGTTTTCAAGTGCCAACGGAATGCTGGTAAGGAAATGCGCCTTTCTTTCAAATAGCCCCCTGAATCCATAAGCCCCCAATACTTGCAATAACCTGATAAGAACATAGCCATTGTATTGGCTTGTGAATATGTCGCGGTTCACCACATGGCCAGTTTCTTTTTCAAAGGCATCGGTGTAATCCTTCAGCAATCGTTGTTTCCATTCAGCCGGTAAATTTGCTTTGGCCTGCCACAATAGGGAGGCAACATCATATTGAGGCGCACCTTCCATTCCACCCTGGTAATCTATGAAGCGTATGCTGTTGTCATCGGCAATCATGATATTCCTGCTTTGAAAATCACGAAACATGAAATAACGGTATTCAGTATGCGAAAGATAATTGCTCAATGCTTCAAAGTCATCTATGAGTTTCTGTTTGTCATAGGGTTTTCCAAGGCTGTCTAAAAAGTAATATTTAAAATAAAGCAAATCAGCCATGATCGCCTGTTTCCCAAAAATGGTGTTTGTAAGGCAGTTGTTATAATCAATTACCGAATGTGCCAGTACCTGAAGTTTCGCAAGTTGTGCGAGGCTGTTTTTGTATAACTGATATAGGTGATCGGTATAGCCCTCCGTTTCCAATATGTCGAGCAGGCTTTTTGTTCCTATATCCTCCTGTATATAAAAGCCATATCCCTCATCATGCCACAGCACAGTGGGGGTGGCCAGTTGTAGCCGGGAAAACAGTTTTGAGAAGTAGATGAAAGTTTGATTTTCCCTTACATTATTTCCATGCGTGACGATATATGAACCTTTTGGTGTAAGTATCCGGTAATACTGACGGTCGCTCCCTGCCTGCGGAAGTTTGTGGGTGCTAACAATCTTTTCGGTGGAGTACTGCTGAAATACTTTTTCAATTTGTTCTGTCATCTGCGGATGGCTGTTTGTGTAAAATTATAACATTTAATAGTACCAGGCGAGGCTACTGTTATTGGAACAAATAGGTACAAATAACAAAGCCCCGTTTGCATGGGGCTTTGTTTTATTCGCCTGTAATGATAGTGTTTGATGGTCGTTTCCTGCTTTTATGAACAGCGCCATCCATTTTCACAATCCTGGGAATGAATTTCCCTACAGTACCCACCAGGGTTTGCTGTGATTGCATGACTTCATGGATATCCTTATATGCAAAAGGCGATTCATCCAAACCGCCACCGATCAGCTTTACACCACTTTTTTGCAGTGCTTCTCTAAATTGTTTTTCGGTTACAGAAGCCATCGCTTTGGTTCGGCTCATCTTCCTGCCCGCCCCATGCGAGGCTGAGTTGATGGATGCAACTTCGCCTTTTCCCTGAACGATAAATCCCGGTGCTGTCATTGATCCGGGTATAATACCCAGTACGCCTTCACCTGCAGGAGTTGCCCCTTTTCGGTGAACGATTACATCCCTGCCATTCCATTGCTCTTTCCAGGCAAAATTGTGATGGTTCTCAACCATTGCCATTGGCTTTCTTCCCAACTGTATTGCAATCTTTTCGTGGATAACATGATGGCATGCGCTCGCATATTCGCCAGCCAGGTTCATTGCATTCCAGTATTCTATGCCGGCTTCTTCATCTAAACCAAGCCATGCCAGGTTTTTAGCCTCTGCCGGTAGTTTTCTTTTGCTGATGGCAATTTTCGTGTAATGGTTAGCGATATTAGCGCCCAGGGCCCTGGAACCCGAATGGGTAAGTAAACCGGTATATATGCCTTCAGGCACACCCGGTATAGCATTTGGCTCTGTGATCTCTACAGTACCAAATTCGGCAAAATGGTTACCGCTACCCGAACTTCCCAGTTGTTTCCATGCCCTTTCATGCAACGTTTTCAAAATGGCTAGTTCCTTAAACAAAGGATGCTCCATGATTTCATGGCTGGCGGCTTGTTGAAACTGAGCGCCGCTTCCAAATAAGGTAGCTTCATTGAGTTCACGGACAAAATATGGTTCCCTGTTTGCCAATTCCTTTGGGTTAATGTCAAATAAACTCAGGCACATACGGCAACCGATGTCTACTCCCACACCATATGGAATGACGGCATTTTCTGTAGCCAATACCCCGCCTATCGGTAAACCATAACCGCTGTGTGCATCTGGCATCAATGCACCCGCAACAGCTATTGGCAATTTGGCTGCCAGGTACATCTGGTGCAAAGCGCCTTCTTCAATATAGCCCTGCCCGTATACCTGTAAAGGAACTGCAGAAGTATTCATTGAAACCATACACTCATCCATTGCAGGAGCAGGCATCAGTTTTAATGCAATACCGGCTAACACATCATGTGTTGCATAGGCATCTGGATTGGCCAGTAGTGAAGTAAGCATATCAATAACTTCGGTTTTGCTTTCATGCTTGTATGCTTTTTGTGCTACCTGCATGGTTAAGCTAATGACCGGCCCTTCCGGGAACCCAATGGCCCTTAATTCTTTTCCGGTAATGGTTAATTTTTTCATTTGAAAGATAAAAGCCGGGCAACTGTATGTATTGATAAATCTAATTGTTGCCCGGCAATTTTTAATTGTTTTTTAATTGATATGGTTAATTCATCACAACATCTCTTCTGAATCCCAATACTTCAACAGTAGTATTGGTCCCTTCCATATCACCAGGGTGAGTGATTTCTGCAATCGTCATGGGAACATTGATTGTTGCATTAAAACCCAGGTGGTTGCTTAGTTGTTGTGCTTTTGCTGTTGTTAATTTCCCGAATTCGTATTTGGCAATCAACCTTCCTTTTCTCATAAGCGCATTGTCTACCAGCTGAATGTTATTGTTAAATGTACAAATGATTTGTACGTTCAGGCAATCACTGAGCAGCCCATCACTGATGTTGAGCAGGTTGCTTACGCTGCTGTTGTGATTGTGCCGCCTGTCCATAATGATGTTTTCAGCATCTTCAATCACCAGCACAGCATTGGGGTTGTCTATCAGCAAATCAATAAACTCTGGGTTCATCAGGTTGCTGGCAACAGCAGGGGATACAAACAATACTTTTTTATCAATGCTTCCAATGAGGTGCCGCAGGTAAGTTGTTTTGCCTGTACCTGGCAACCCATGAAGCAGGATGATGCCTTTGTCGTTTTTCCTGAGTAGCCTTTCACGAATAACCTTGTCTACTTCCAAAAAATCATCATTGTAATACAATGCCAGGTTAAGTTGGGTGGGCTCAATACCGAGCGTTTTCAATTCCAGGCAGTGATTGTTAATGGTGATGATATTGATTTCATAGGCACGTTCTTTCTCTGGGGCTTTCATGTTTTTAAACACCTCCATCAGTTCTTTCGCATATGCATATCTGTTATCTGAAAACAGTATTTCTGCATATTCATCGCCCATTTCTATCATTGTTTTATTGGCCAGTATAAACAGCGTAGTGCTGAATTCCTGCCTTTGCTGCGTCCAGTTGTAATAAGTTCGCTGGTACACCTGCAACACCTTGCCGGCTTTCCCGTCCCTGATATATTGATACACGTTTTGTGTGTCAATGCTATTGATAAAACTGATACAAGGGACCCTGCGGTACAATTGCACGTAAAACGATTTTACTTCAATGTAGTTGTTTGAATACATCAGGCCCGCTCCTTGCTGCCTGCGTTGCAATCGTACCATGTCACGTAAATGAATGAACAGGTTAGCTGCATGCGGTGCCAGCGCAACAAGGAACCATCCGATTAATAAGCATATAATGTATACCATTTTTTTAAATTTAAATTATTGAACCATTTTGTTAGCGCAACAGGAACTTGCAAATGCATGTGGTTTTATCCTGAATGCGAATGATTGGGAAGGGCCCGTTAAATAGCCAGCCATTCCCTGTATATAACCTGATGCTTCTTTGAGCGCAACATTGCTTTTGAAAGCAGCTGAACTGTTGATATCAGCATGTACTTCAAGTGGTACATGGTGTTTTTCAAACACACGTTGAAGCTTGTACGCTGTTTCAACTGATTGAAAAACTTCTGTAAGCATCCTTTCTTTTACAGTCATCGATTTGGTTGTAGTACATTTCCGTATGTACATAAACCCGCCATTTAATTTTCTTACAAACACAATCACTGTGGCAAATTGATTCATGCGCCCTTTTACCTGGCTATCGGTGCCAATACAAACTTTAAGTACATGCCCTGATTGTTTTTCGCATGTGATTGTTTTTTCAATTTCCTGTTCGAGCGGTACGGATATCAATTGCCCGTTTAGCCGTCTCCATTGCTGTTCCATTTTTTTTGTTTTACCGGCATAGGTACCCTGATGGAACTGCATCGGCGACGCTCCGTTCATCAGCGGGAATGCTGTGTTGCTTTTTTATTCATATTTTTTGTGAACGAAAATGGATTCGAACCATTACACCCGGTTTTTCAGGCCGGAACGCTACCATTGCGTCATTCGTTCATATGTGATGGCAAAAGGATTCGAACCTGTACCACTGCCTTAAAAGGGCAGCGCTCTACCGTTGAGCTATACCATCCCAGTTTACACAAGGGTTGTTGCGGCCCCCGGATTCGAACCGGGATCTGTTCATTTATAAACCCTGTATGCTGCCATTACACCAGGCCGCGTTTGTAGGAAAAGCAGTTCCGTTGCATCCCGGAACCGCTTGTTTCCCTCCTTTTCCTGCCATTCATATATTACTTTTTGCTTCACGTTTGTTCAAAAACATTTCTAACATGTAGTGAATGATCATTGTGATGAATATAAATCCCATGTTTCCCTCCTTTTGCTTTCCAGCAGTGCAAAAAAAAGCCCCGCTGATGGCGGGGCAAGTCAGGTTGCAAGAATGCAATCATCCCTTGATCCACCGATAATAATTAGTACCAAAATTTTTTGCTTCTTTGGCATCCATAAAATGCCGTCCACCTGGCTGCTGGTTGGCTGCACTTAGTTGAACAGGTTTTGCAAATATGTTTGTTAATTGTAACGTCATTGGCTACATGTTTTTTAAAAAACAAAACCCCGGAAATTTCCGGGGCTGTTGTTGAATCAGTTTGGTTTGGTAAACTAGATCATAACAAAGCATGCCCCGTGACGGAAATAAAACCTTTTCAGGCTATTGCCGCTCGCTGTTTCAATATGTAATTGTATGCGTGACATCTTTGTTAAAGAATTTTATTGAAGCGCAAAGATGAATTTATTTTTTTCATATTACAAAAAAAATATCAAAATTATTTTTGCAGCAATATTTCATATTGGCTGAAAGTATTGATTTTACTATACTTTCAGCCAATCTTACAAAACCTGGTTGATCATTATAAAATTAATATGGAAGCCCAAGGTTATTTTCTGTACGCCTGAGTTTATCAAGATACAGGTCGCTTAAGTAATGACGGTCACCATGTAGCCACTCATAACTGTCGGCCCATGCACGGCACTTGATCGTAAATGCTGTTTCCCATTGCTGGCTGATAATAATGGTATGTTCACAAAGGTTGCCTGCCATAAAATCTTTCAAGCGGTTATCAAAGTAGGGGATACTCCTTATAAATTCAAGTACTTCTTCTTCGGTGGCATGTGGGGAAGACAGGATTGTGTCCTGTTCTTTTGAGCGGCGATAGGTATCAATGTTGGTATTGATCAGCCTGAAAATAAATTCATTTAAATAAATCCTGGTAATCGCTTTCATACAAACGTATTTAGTTAAAATAAGCAGCCCTGTTCTCCCGGCCTTCTGAAAAGGGATGTATTGAGGCTCCACTCTTCTGCATTCATGTGGTATAGTTTTCCGTATTTTTTGTATTGCTGAGCTACCATTTGAGCTATATTCCCTTCGCCACGCATTCGTACACCCCAGCGTGTATCATTTACTTTTCCATCGTGGCTTTGCTCAATCAGGTGCCATACTTTATCGGCATGATGGGGGAAATTTTTATACAGCCAGTCATGAAATAAAAACTTTATGGCGCCATTCAAACGGATAAAAGTATATGCTGTAAACGTAGCGCCGTTATCGGCGGCTGCTTTCATGATGCGTTGCATTTCATGTTCATTCAACCCTGGTATCATGGGACCCATCATAATGCCCATGCGTACGCCTGCTTTACTCAATTCCTCAATCACTTTTAATTTCTGGCGGGCTGTGGTGGTTCGGGGCTCCATGATGCGACGCAGGTCTTCATTAAACGAAGTGATGGATACCATGGCAGAAACGATTTTCTTTTTTGCCATTTCCTGCAGTACATCTTTGTCTTTAAGTATCCATGAATTTTTTGTGAGGATGCCCACCGGTTGATTGAATTCATTGCATACTTCCAGTAACCCTCTTGTAAGCCGGTATTTTTGCTCTGCCGGCTGGTAGCAATCTGTATTCCCACTGAGCATAATGGGGGCGCATCGCCATTTAGGGTTCATGAGGAATTTGCGCAGCAATTGCGGGGCATTCTTTTTTACCAGGATTTTTTGCTCAAAATCCAACCCGGCACTATAGCCCCAGTATTCATGAACATTTCTTGCATAACAATAAATGCAACCATGCTCACAGCCGGCATACGGGTTCATGCTGTATCCCATACCTACATCCGGACTTTCCACTGCATTTACAATCGTCTTTGAGTTTTGCTCGATATACTGTGTGGGCACATTGCTTTCTTCCCAGTCATCAATCCCTTCATGGTGTTCCCTTGTAACTTCATGTTTGATGAACTTATTTTTGGTGTTGTATTGTGCACCGCGGCCATTGCGGTATTGAACCGCTTCTTCTTTGGCAGCCGCTTTTACTTTATGGTGATCCTGTTGGAGGGATGACATGTGAAATAATTTTGATCTTTTTAAAAATGGTATAAACCATGGCACACCAACAGGGCAATCGGGTACTTGTTGCGGCATGTATTAAGTTGTTTCCTGTAAACGTCTCACATATACGCTTAAACGAAGTTACCCTGCCTGTTGGTGAGAATGGTTGTCAGTTAAAGAGCCCGCCCTGCTTAGTGGCAACCAACAGGTTCTCAAACTGGAGCCGTTGCACCACCTGGTATTTCAATTCCCCTGCCGGCCTTTTTAACAACAGCATGCCATCGGCAATAAACCTGCCTGTGAATTGTTTATGGCTGTATTCCAGCCAGCCTTTTTCATATTGCCAGGGCTGTAGTTTACGGGCAATGCTGATATATGGCTCCAGGATAAAATGAGGTTTATGGTCATTGTTCAGTTTCATCAGCAATTGCGCTTCTTTGCGGATATTTTTTACCAGTTCCTGCACAGGGAGCTTAGAAGTTACATGGATGTATATCGTATGGCTCGGAAAACTCCCATAGTCTTTCAACTCAACCTTGATGGGGTGAAAGCCCATGGCGATAGCTTTTAACCGGTTCAGCAACCTCTCTTCCTTTACTTCATATTGAAGAAAGTTGGCGAGTGTAATATGCGGTTTTCCATGTACAGCGGCGGCTGCCTGGTATTTGTCAAAAAATTGCTGTTTCACCTGCATGATCCTGTTTCTCAACTCTTCATGCGGGTTCAGTACCAGCAGGTATTCATATACCTTATACCCGGGAATGGTATTGATGATGGGTTTCATAACAAAATGTTTTAAAGAGGCATTGCGTGTTAATTATTTTAGTATAAATTTACTAAATAATTTAGTAAAATAAAAATATTTATATGGATGTAGAAAATTTTTATTCAACAGGTTACCAGGGCAGCAAGCGTTTTACGCAACAGCAGGTGCCCACAGCCAATGCGACCGGTTTCGGTGCTGCAGCCGATGATTACATGGAACGCGGTATCGACCTCAACGAACAATTGGTGCGCAACAAACCTGCTACTTATTTTATGCGGGTGAGCGGTAACAGTATGATCAATGCCGGTATCAGCGATGGTGATATTGTAATCGTAGACAGAAGCGTTAAGCCGGTGAACGGAAAAGTGGTCATTGCCATTGTAGACGGGGAAATGCTGATCCGCCGCTATGAAAAAACACTGAACAAACTTCGGCTGGTACCCGAAACCAGTAAATTATCTCCGATGGAAGTGAGTGAGTTCAGCGATTGTAAAATATGGGGCGTTGTTATTTATTGTATTCACAGTTTATAGCTGGGTATGAAAGCGATTGTAGACTGCAACAGTTTTTATTGTTCCTGTGAACGCCTGTTTAAACCAGCGCTCGAACATCAGCCGGTGGTTGTACTCAGCAACAATGATGGTTGTATCATTTCAAGGAGCGATGAAGCCAAAGCCCTGGGCATCCAGATGGCTGGGCCATATTTTATGGCCAGGCCCATGATTGAAAAATACAAAGTGGCTACGTTCTCTTCTAACTATAACCTGTATGGCGACCTAAGCTGGCGGGTGATGGAAACCCTGCGGATATTGCTGGGAAAAGAACGCGTGGAAGTGTATTCAGTGGATGAAGCATTTCTCGATCTCAGTTATATAGCCCGTACCGATTTGCAGGCGATGGCATTGCACATCAGGCACACCGTGGAAGAGTGGACGGGCATCAAAGTATCAGTAGGGGTGGCGCCTACAAAAGTATTATCAAAAATCGCCAATCACCTCGCCAAAAAAAACAAAGAAGCTACTTCCTGTGTGGTGGTACTCGATACCGAAGAAAGGATCAGCAAAGTACTTGCTGCCACACCGGTTTCAGAAGTGTGGGGTATCGGCAACCAGTATGCGAAGAAACTTACCGAACAACATCTTGTGTATACGGCCGCCGACCTGCGCAACAGGCGGGAAGACTGGGCTTCTAAATACCTCGGTGGCGTAACAGGTGTTCGCCTGCTCCGCGACTTACAGGGGAAACCTTCTATCACTATGAAAGACGAACTGGTGAATAAAAAAATGATTGCCACTACCCGCATGTTCGGGCACACGGTGCATGATATCAATGATATCCGTGAAGCAGTGGCCACATACACATCCCGTGCTGCAGAAAAACTGCGCCGGCAAAAAAGTGCAGCCAGCATCATCAGTGTATTTGTTGTTACCAGGCAACAAAACCATAGTGCTACATTCAAACAGGGGGAGAGCATCAGTAGCTATGTTACCCTGCCTATGGCAACTTCTGCCACGCATGAACTGATTAAGCCTGCGGTGAAACTGGTAGACAGGCTGTATAAAAAAGGGATGGAGTATAAAAAAGCAGGAGTAATGCTAAGCGGACTGGTACCCGATGAAACCATTCAGTCAAATTTATTTCTTCCCGAAAAAGACAATAACAAAAGGATGCTAATGGAGATGCTGGATAATGTAAATTTTTCGATGCGGGATGATGTGGTGAAATTTGCGGCCTCTGGTACAAAGCGGGATTGGAAGATGCGGCAGGAAATGCGCAGTGGGCGCTATACTACCCGTTGGGATGAATTGTTTGAAGTAAAGTAAAAACTAATAATAAATACATTGTAAATAAAAAGCTGCCGGTAAGGGCAGCTTTTTAAAATACGATCAATAAGAACCTGTTTTACTTCCTGTTTCCATCAACATCCAGTTCAATGATTTCAAAACCGAATTTCTGGAGGCCGGGTAAAATTTTTGCTTTGTCACCCACCAACAGGATATTCATTTTATCGGTTTGCAGCCATTTTTTTGCAAGGGCGTCAATTTCAGCTTTGCTGATGTCTTTCAGGATTTTATTTTGAGTATCCACAAAATCAGCAGGAAGGTTGTATTCGAGTATACGATTGATAAAACCCGATTTTTGCCCCGGTGTTTCATACAACAATGCATCTCTTTGTCCGAGCGCACTCTTCATAAAACGCATTTCATCTTCTGTAATTCCGCTGGCAGCATAGTTGTTGATTTCTTTCATTACTTCAGTGAGCGCACTGTCGGTTGCATCAGCCCTGATGCCAGAACTGAATGTATATTGTACACCATATTTATCGCCACTAACGCTTCCACGAGCGCCATAAGTCCAGCCCTTATCCTCCCTTAAGTTGAGGTTAAGCCTGCTGTTGAAGTTGGCACCCAGCACATAATTCATCAGGTCTACTTTGTAATATTCACCCAACTGGTCGTACGGCAGGTTGAGTACCTTGCCCACACGGAATTCTGTTTGTGCCGCTTTGGGTACATCTACCAGGTAGATCACCGTTTTCTCCACTGCAGGCACAGTGCCTGTTGGAGAAAGGCTGATTTTTTTATTGGGTAACTTGTTCAGGAATGCAAGTTGTGGAAGTATTTCCGACTCCTTCACATCACCAACGATCACCACTTTGGCGCCCTGCGAAGTCATGTAATTGCTGTAATAATCCTGAACATCAGCAAGTGACAAATTCCTGGTCGTATATTCTGTACCGTTATCACTCATGCCTAAGATATTTCCTGCTCCATAGTTTAGTTTCCTGTACACATTGCTGGCAATGGTGGCAGGTTGTGATTTGGCTTGTTTGAAACTTTCAAGAGCCTGTTTTTGCAAGCGGTTAAAAGCATCCTGTTTAAAATCGGGGTTCAGCATTTTTTCCTCCAGGAGCTGTAAGGTCTTGCCCAGGTTCTTCTTCAGGCTTTGTACGCTGAAATTGATGCCGTCGTTGGTATTGTTGATATTGATGCTACTGCCCAATTTTTGTAATTCAACAGCCATTTGCTCGGCTGAATATTTTTTCGTGTCTTCGTTGAGCATGCTCGCTACCATTCCTGCCAACCCTATTTTTGAAGTATCGGCACCCTGGGCCAAATGGCCGCCTGGAATAGTAACAGAAACATTTACAATTGGCAGTTCATTGTTTTCTGCACCAATGACACGGGCTCCGTTGGGCAACTCTTTCTTCCAAAAAGCAGGAACTTTCACTACAGGATTGGCGCCATTGCCGGGCATGGCCGAACGGTCGAAATTGTCTTTCCCCTTCGTGTATACAAGGCCGGTATATCCATAATCTGGACGAACATATTTGGTAGTATCTATGGTAAAATTATCAGCCATGGCCGGTCCATTGCTGCTCGATTTGGTTAAAACGCTCACCGTAACACTTCCTTTCCCTTTGATGTATGTATTATATGCACGCAGTACATCCTCTTTAGTAACAGCACGGTACATTTCGAGCAGTTTGCCTATTTTATTGGCATCACCGGTGAATGTTTGAAACGCCGCGAGTTGGGATACTTTACCCGACACACTTTGCAAGCCATTGATGTACTGGGCTTCAATGCCACCTTTGAATTTCTCGATATCTTCATCTGTAACACCGCGTTTTTCAAAAGCCAGCAATGATTCCCTGAATAAACTATCCATTCCTGCCAGTGATTTGCCAGGGAGTGGGATGATCTGAAAACTGATATCACCGGCCAGTTCACTTAAACGGCTATTAGCGCTGGCCTGTAATGCTTTTTGGGTTTTTACCAGTTGTTGGTACAATACTGAGTTTTTACCCTGCCCCAGCACTTGCGCCAGGCAAGACAATGCCGGCATGTCTTTATGGTAATTGGGAACAGTTGGGAACGTTTTTACCAACATAGGTACCTTGGCATAATTATCAGTAAAAGATACATATCGGTCACTCGTTACCGTTACTGCCGGAAGTATTGTTTTGCTTACGGCAGGGCCTTTTACGATACTGCCAAAATATTTTTCTACCTGTTTGATAACTTCTTTAGGATTGATATCGCCACCAATGGTAAGCGTAGCATTGTTAGGTCCATACCAGCGTAAGAAGAAATTCTTGAGGTCATTTACATCTACCCTGTTCAGGTCTTCCACATATCCTATGGTGAGCCAACTGTACGGATGCCCATATGGATACAGGTGTTTGCTGGTGAATTCCCCCACCAATCCGTAAGGGCGGTTATCATAATTTTGTCCGCGTTCGTTTTTTACCGTACTGCGCTGTATCTCAAACTTTTTTTGCGTAACTGCATCAAGGAAAAACCCCATACGGTCTGCTTCCAGCCAAAGCATTTTTTCCAGCTGGTTGCTGGGTACCGTTTCATAATAGTTGGTACGGTCGAGATTGGTACTTCCATTCAAAGTGCCACCAGCTTCGGTAATGATCTTAAAATGCTGTTCATCCCCTACATGGTCGCTTCCCTGGAATTGCATGTGTTCAAAAAAGTGGGCAAACCCGCTTTTACCAATTTCCTCTCTTGCACTACCTACATGATAGGTAACGTCAACATGTACGATTGGGTCGCTATGGTCTTCATGAAGAATAACCGTTAACCCGTTTGGCAACACATATTTTTCATAAGGGATAACCAGTTCTGCGGCCTTCCTGGTAATTTTTTCTACCAGCTTTGCCTGTGAGAAGCCATTCATCCCCGCCATACAGGCAAGCAAGGGCAGTACAATTCTTTTTTTCATATATCTTAACCGTTTGAACATCAAATAAACTAAAAAAATGCCGATTTAAACCACCTTTCATCATTTTGAACAGGATGTTTTCTTTCCCCCTAATTTTAGTGAAAAATATCAGCTATGCGTACGAATCATGAGATTGATTACAAAATTTACGGGGAAGAGTTGCAGTTTGTAGAAATTGAGCTCGATCCAAATGAAACTGCCATCGCAGAAAGCGGCAGTTTCCTGATGATGGACAATGATATACAAATGCAAACCATTTTCGGCGACGGAAGCCAGCAGCAGGGGAGCGGCATCTTCGGAAAATTACTCAGTGCAGGTAAAAGGCTGCTTACAGGTGAAAGCCTTTTCATGACAGCTTTTACCAATGTGGGCCACGGCAAAAAACGGGTGAGTTTTGCAGCACCTTACACAGGAAAAATCATCCCGTTGGATCTTTCGTTATACAATGGTAAAATCATTGCTCAGAAAGACGCTTTCTTATGTGCAGCAAAAGGCGTAAGCGTTGGAATCGAATTTCAGCGCAGGCTTGGTACAGGTATCTTTGGGGGGGAAGGCTTTATCATGCAAAAACTCGAAGGGGATGGGCTTTCGTTTGTACATGCCGGTGGTTATGTAGTAGAAAAAGAATTGCAACCCGGTGAAATCTTAAAAGTAGATACCGGTTGCGTGGTGGCATACACATCAAACGTTGATTTTGATATCGAATTCATCCGGGGGATTAAAAACTGGATGTTCGGCGGGGAAGGCCTTTTTTTCGCAAAACTGCAAGGGCCGGGAAAAGTATGGATACAATCCCTTCCCATTAGCAGGCTGGCAGGTAGGATGATGCAATATGCTACTGTAAACCGCAAAGAAGAAGGAAGCATCCTGGGCGGATTAGGCAACCTGCTCGACGGCCGGGAGTAATGATATTTACAATTGTTTTTTTGTAAAAGGGGTGGCAACATCCCTTTTTTTATTTTTTTTGGATAATTTATTTTTATTATCGTATATTTGCGATATAGATTTAAAAATGACGGCAGTGTCATTTTTTTTCATCAACAATTAATCGTAAAAATACGATGGCTATTCATAAAAAAGAAGCATTTACCCAACGGGAACAGGACCTGGCCGAATTTGCCAAAGCCCTGGCGCACCCTGCCCGCATTGCCATATTAAAAGTGCTTGCACAAAGGAATGAATGCATCTGTGGAGAAATAGTAGACGTACTCCCCCTTGCGCAATCAACGGTTTCTCAACACCTGAAAGAATTAAAAAATGCCGGTTTGATTGATGGCAGCGTAGACGGGCCACGCAGTTGTTATTGCATTAACTGGAAAGCATTTGAGAAATTCAGGAGTGAATTCAGTTTCCTGTTTAATAACCTGCGTACCAAAAATGAAAAAGCCTGTTGCTGAAATCACACTTGTACTCAATTTAAAATATACGCCATGAACAACAGTGAACAAATCAAATCAATTGTAAAAGAAAAGTATGCAGCCATTGCGTTGCAAAGCAAAGAACAAAATGCAGCATCCTGCTGCGGGGCCACCGGTTGTGGTACAGAACTGTACAATATCATGGCCGATGATTATAACAACCTCGAAGGTTATATACCAGATGCAGACCTGGGGCTCGGCTGTGGATTACCAACCGAGTTTGCAAAAATCAGCGAAGGCGATACCGTCGTAGACCTGGGCAGTGGCGCCGGTAATGATTGTTTTGTTGCCAGGAAACTTACCGGTGAAAAAGGAAAAGTAATCGGCATTGATTTTACTGATGCCATGATTGACAAGGCACGCGAAAATGCAAACCGCATTGGTTTCAACAATGTTGAATTCAGAAAAGGGGACATTGAAGACATGCCGCTTACGTCTAATATGGCCGATGTAATAGTAAGCAATTGTGTATTGAACCTCGTACCCAATAAGCATAAAGTATTCAGTGAAATGTACAGGGTACTTAAACCCGGTGGTCATTTTTCTATTTCAGATATTGTTCTCGAAGGGGAACTGCCGGCAAAATGGAGAGAAGTAGCAGAGTTATATGCAGGTTGCGTATCCGGAGCAATTCAAAAATATGAATACCTCGGCATTATACACGAAACAGGTTTTTCTGATATAACCCTCCAAAAAAATAAGCCCATTCAAATTCCTGCTGAAGTATTGCAGGCTTATCTCACAACCGAAGAAATGGCAACTTACCAACAAGGGGGCACTCGAATCACCAGTATTACAGTGTATGCACAAAAGCCTTCAAAAGATGAACGCAATTGTTGCGAACCTGGAAGCGGGTGCTGCTAATATTTTTTTTCATCACTAAAAGTAAAGCCATGAACAACAATCAGGAAAAAAATGCATGCTGCGGAAACGGCCATGTATGCTGCGGATCGGGAAATATCTGCTGCTAAACAACATCAACCGCCGGATTTTTCCGGCGGTTATTCTTTTCTCAATGAAAATTATGATGATACAACCAATGCTCGCCATACACTGGCCTTCGGTACAGAAAATTTATGAGGAAGGTATCGCAACGGGCCATGCCACATTTCAGTCTTCCGCCCCTTCCTGGGAGGAATGGCACGCATCACATTTAATTAAGCCAAGACTGATAGCAGAAGAGGCAGGGCAGGTGCTAGGATGGGCGGCACTAACGCCAGTGAGTGGACGCTGTGTGTATGCCGGGGTAGCAGAAGTAAGTGTATATGTTGCATCTGCGTCGAGGGGCACCGGGTTCGGAAAACAACTACTGCAGGCATTGATTGAGGAAAGTGAGCAACAGGATATATGGACGTTACAGGCAGGTATCTTTCCCGAGAACAGCAGCAGCATCAGGATCCATGAACAATCTGGTTTCAGGCTGGTTGGTTACAGGGAAAAAATAGGAAAGATGAATGGAGTTTGGAGAGACACGCTTTTATTCGAAAGAAGAAGTACTAAAACAGGTTTATGAAAAAGAAGCTATTATTTGTATGTGTAGAAAACAGCAACCGAAGCCAAATGAGCCAGGCTTTTGCCAATATGTTTGGCGGGGCTTCCGTGGAAGCATACAGTGCAGGAAGCAAACCCAGTGGGATCATCAATCCCAAAGCCATTTCCGCTATGGCCGAATTGGGGTATGATTTAAGTACACATGAAAGCAAAAGCCTTGAAGATGTAAAATCACATGCCCCATTTGATGTGGTTATCACAATGGGCTGTGGTGATGCATGCCCATGGATGCCTGCAAAAAAATTTATCGACTGGCAGATACCCGATCCGAGAAATTTGCCACCCCTTGCGTTCAATGAAGTGCGGGACCTTATCAGGGAAAAAGTAAAAGAGCTGTTACTAATTATATAAAGAAAGCCGGTTCTGTGAACCGGCTTTCTTTATATAATAACTTCAAATATGGAATTAATCCCTGCTACTGATTTTCGACAACAAACGAAGGATCTCCAAGTATAACCAAACAAAGGTTACCATCAATCCGAATGCACCATACCACTCCATATACTTCGGCGCACCCAGTTCGGCACCTTTTTCAATCATGTCAAAATCAAGGATCAAATTGAGTGAGGCAATCGCAACCACAAAAAGGGAAAAGCCAATGCCCATCGCACTCCCTTCATGGAGGAAGGTAAGGTTGTCATATCCAAACATCCTCATCACCATAACGATCAGGTAAAAAATAGCTATCCCTACAGTGGCCGTGATAATAATTGATTTGAATTTTTCAGTTGCCCTGATAATCCTGAAACTGTATAATAGATACATTGCAACACCAACTCCCAATGTTAAGCCCACTGCATTCATAATAATGTTAGGGGCCTGTTCGGCAAATGCATAATTGTACATCGCTGATATTGCACCAAGAAATAACCCCTGCATGAGTGCATACAAAGGAGCGAGGTAAGGTGACCATTGTTGTTTAAATGCCAGTACCAATGCAATCACTAATCCGCCAATCGCACCTGTCCAAACCAAAGGCATTACATTACCGCCTTCTGCATATTCCTTCCATGAATAAAATGCGGTGCCCAATACCATTAAGAATAGGAAACCGAACTTATTAAGTGTACCCCTGATGGTCATAGCATTTTCATGCGTTACCACATCGGTTAATATAGTATCCCTGAATTTGTTTTCACTTAGGGTGGGATTACCCGATTTAAACAGCGCCATAGTAATCTTTTTATTTAAAGTTAATCAAAAATTCGAAATCTATGCAGTCAAATAACAAAGCTAAAGCCCTGGATATTTACTTACCTGCTCAAATTCATATTCATCTTTTTGTTTGAGTTGAATAATAAACCGATGCAGTGAACCAGAGTCTGTAGGGTTCGTAAATACCTGATCGTGAGTGAGTAATACAAGGTGTCCGGGTGTTTTGGTTTGATTTTTCACCAGCGCACTGTCAATCTGGGCGATCATCTCCTCCGTGGTTTGAACCAATCGCTGGCTGTCATTGAAATACCATTCCAGGTCCCAGCCTACAATGGTATACCCGTGTTTAAACAAACTGTCGGCCGCAGCGGTACTACTTATAATATCAATACTTTTAATGCTATTGGTATTCCAGATGTTTCTTCCCGGCGTTCTGGCTATGCCCGATTTTAGTTGCAGGCTGTCGGCACACCTGGCAAAGTCTTTTACAACACTGTCAGGCAGCTGATAGTATTTTTTAAAACGGTTGCTCATCGCATGCGAATAGCTGTGATTCGCAATTTCAAACAAAGTTTTACGGGAAGCACTGTCATAAATGGAGGTTTGTGCCCTGCTGCCATACACATGTTCCCCTACTATAAACAGTGTAACAGGTACATTTTCCTGCTCAACGATGCGAAGCACATTTCGGGTGCCCTTATTGGGCCCGTCATCGAATGTGAGATAGATCTTCTTTTTTGAGCGGGGAGGGGGCTTCTTTACTGCCGGCTGGGGGGCAGGATGCTCAATCGCCAATGGGGAGATGGGTTTTGAGACGACTGGCTGCCCGGTTTTGAAAATATAAAATCCTGTGAATGCTGCCGTAAGTACGGCGGTTTTGAAGATGGAGGTACTGGTATAACTTCCCTCCGGGTCGGGGTCCATGATGGGTTTGATTTAGACTGTGAAGATAAAAGGGAGGATGGCTGGTTTCCGAATTTTTTGTGTTAAGAAATTATGAAATCAGGCGGCAAAGAGCGGTTGTAGGCATATGGATGATTGCCAATTGCCCATTACCTTTGCCGGTATGGAACAATTACTGGCACAGGTTGAGAAAATCAAACAGGAAATAGCATCGGCGAAAGCAACTACCAGGGACGAACTGGAATCTTTCCGCATTAAATACCTGGGTACAAAGGGGATTGTAAAAACAATCATGGGGGAAATGAAAAATGTGGCTGCCGAACAAAAAAAGGCTGCCGGCCAGTTGCTCAATGAATTCAAGCTGTTTACAGAATCTGTCTACGAAAAATTGCAGGAACAAACTGGGGGTGCCAGCAACGGCAAGGAGCAACCAGCCCTGGATACCAGCCTTCCGGGCCAACCAGTTCCCCTGGGTTCGAGGCACCCCATCAGTATTGTATACAACAGGATCGTGTCAATTTTTCAGCGTTTAGGCTTCTCCGTTGCTGAAGGCCCGGAAATTGAAGACGACTGGCATAACTTTAGCGCATTGAACCTTCCCGAGAACCATCCGGCGAGGGACATGCAGGATACTTTCTATATCAATAAGTCGCAGGATGAGTCCGATTGGCTGTTGCGTACACATACCAGTTCTGTACAGATCAGGGAAATGGAAAAAGGCAAACTGCCTCTTCGGATCATTTGCCCGGGCCGTGTATATAGGAATGAAACCATCAGTGCCCGTGCACATTGTTTCTTTCACCAGGTAGAAGGATTGTATATTGCCGAAAATGTATCATTTGCCGACCTCAAGCAAACACTTTACTTTTTTGTACAGGAAATGTTTGGAGAAAAAGTGCAGGTAAGGTTCAGGCCCTCTTATTTTCCTTTTACAGAACCAAGTGCCGAGATGGATATTAGTTGCCTGATTTGCGGTGGAAGCGGTTGCAATGTTTGTAAGCAAACGGGATGGGTAGAAATCCTGGGTTGCGGCATGGTACACCCCGCCGTACTAGAAAACTGTGGTATCGACAGCACGAAATACACTGGTTTTGCTTTTGGAATGGGGATAGAACGAATTACCATGCTATCGTATCAGGTAAAAGACCTTCGTTTATTCAGTGAGAATGACACCCGTTTTCTCAACCAGTTTACGCATGCACTTTAATCTGTAATTTTCATATTCATTCACACATTTATTCCAATGAAAAAAATCATTTTATTCGCAGTCATGGTGCTGTGTTGCACTACCAATACCTACGCTCAGGGCGCTACCGTAAACTGGGGCGAAGAATTTAAATTGAAAAAGGGAAGTACCGACCTTGAAGTGGTGTATGTAGATAAAACAGGGGTCTTCGTAAAAGAATCACATCAGGCGCTCAAATCCTATTTCGTCATTGGGGCTACTACCAGGGAATCGGCAACGCTGATAAAATTGGATAAAAGTTTGACAGAAGAATACCGCCAGGACTTTAATAAAGAATTAAAAGGAAAAGATTATGAACGTTTTTTCTTTTTGAAAGATAAACTGTACCTGCTGGCAACTGGCTATAACAAAAAGGAAAAATTGCTTACGCTTTATTCTGCAGAAATAGATAAAGCTTCCGGTGAACTGGCCGGTGATTTCGTGGAAGTCACCAGTTGGCAAAAGGAAGAGAAAGGCGATGATATCAGATTAAATGTAACATACAATTCGGATAGTTCCCGGTTGGTTACAGTGAGTACCATTGAAGGGACAGAACGTAATAATTATGAAGTACGCCAGTTCGATCAAAAATTCAAACAGGTAGGGAAACCCATTGCCATCACCAATGAATTCGACCCCAAAACGTTTCAATTAGAAGATGTTTTGTATACCAGCACTGGCAACGTGGTAATGGTTGGCCGTATTTATGAATATGAGGAAGGGAAAAAGAAAAAGGCAAAATTTTTGCAATTCAGGAATTACAATGTTCGTGTACACGGCCCCGATGGGAGTATGCTGAAAGAAATCAATACAGATATCTCAGGTAAATGGCTGATTAGCACAAAAGTAATACAGGTGCCTGGTAAAGATATTGTCCTTGCCGCTTTTTACAGCAATGAAAAAAAAGGCCGGGAGATCAACGGGATGCTTATTCAACGTATCAACCCCAATACGGGGGATGTGATTGGAACCAGTGAGAAAGAAATCAATACCGCATTGATTACAACAATGGAAGACGACGATGATGAAGACGACGATGATGAAAGCAAGCAAGAAAGAAGGGAAAGAAAGAAACTCGAAAAGATCCAGGATGAAGAAGATGGCTTTTCGCGGCATATGAAGTTCAGGAATTTTATCTATGCCCCCGATGGAGGATTGGTGATTTTAGCAGAGGAATTTTACACTTATACGTATACTGTTACCAACATGAATAGTTCTGCAAATGGAGGTATGCGTACAACAAGGACAACATACAGGGTGTTTGAATGCGGAGATTTAATGATGAGCCGAATGGCGTTAGATGGTAAGATTGAGTGGCTGCATGTGTTGCCAAAGGAGCAAAAGGAAATCATTCAGCTAAGCAATAATACGACGCACGGAACCGGGATTTCATTTAATATGGGGAGCAGTTTTTTTGGTGCGGCATTCAACTGGCCCTTCTATGCCGGGTTTGGTGTGTTGAGCAATGAAAACGGTATTGCCATTATCTTCAATGACCATGGTAAAAATGATAAGGTTCTTCAGCTCGGCCAAAAAGTTAAGCGCATTTCCTATTTCAGGAAATCCGACTGTTATGGTGTTAGGCTAGATCCTATCACTGGCAACTATAAACGCAGTTTGCTTTTTTCCAATCGGGATGTACCTACTGCAATGCCCAGGTTGGGAGTCTCCATGGGGAAAGAATTCTATCTTATCGGGAAAGAAGATCGCATCTTTGGTAAAACAAAGATTGCCGTAGGGAAAGTAGTGCTGAAAAAATAATATGGCAGCTTTTTTGCTTAGAATCAATAAACACGCCGCAGTTATTGATGAAGTAAACCTCAACGGCATCATATTGTTATTTCAAAACCTGAATACATGCAAAAAAGAATTTTCTCCATACTAGCTGTTGCCATTACCCTGCTGGTTGCATCCTGCGTCACTTCCAAACAAGCCAGGCAATATGAACAACATCTAAACGGAAACTGGCACCTGAAAACAGTGGTATCAGAAGGTATTTCGGGAAAAGTGAAAACCATGTTGTTCAATGAAGCCGATTTCAATTGTTTTATTGGCACAAACTGGAATTTTAACCAGCGCAACAATCTCGGTAGTTATACGATTTTGAAAAATGCCACCGAATGTGAAGGCATTAAAAGAGAATTTCGATGGTCTATTTATGAGGCACCCGGAGAACCCAAATTATTCCAGTTCAAAAGGCTTGATGGTAAATTAAAGGAATTGGATGAAAATGGTGCCGGCTTCCGGTTTACCATACTTCAGCTCGATCAACAGGTATTGAAATTAAAATCGGAAATCATTTTTGAAGGCAAGCCTGCTGCATTCATTTATAATTTTGTAAAAATCTAATCCTCTACCGAATCAACATTTTGTATGAAAAAAATTTGCACACAGGGTTTGTTGCTGCTTACAGGGTTTTCATTGCTGATGGCAGGTTGTGA
>JBPOHG010000108.1:0-19972 GCA_052035835.1 Bacteroidota bacterium
GTACAATTACCTAACCAGCCACGAATTTGTGGGTAACTGGAATGCCATCCGCGATGGGTTCAGGCAGTTAAGGGGAATGTTGCAAAAAGAAAGAGAAGATTTTGAAAAGAACTGGAAGAAAAAAGAAAAACAAATTGAACTCATCATTCAAAACTCCCTGCATATCTCAGGTTCCATTGAAGGGATTGCCGGACAGGATTCGATTGATATGCAATTACAGGACGATTCCGGTGAAAGGCTACTTGATTCATAAATTGTTACTACTATTATCTCCTAATATTATCATAAACAGTGGGTGAAGCTTTTCTCATTTTGATCATACTCTATGTGCTCATGCAGGCATACAGGATCAATGCCGAAGAAGAAGTAAACAAATTGCCGGCAATGCACCATGAAGAACAACCGCAAGCAGAAGAAACTGGTATATTGGTATACAACGGATGGGACCTCCAAATCTCCACTGAACAATTAGAAAAAGTACTCTCAAAAAGATCCAGGTATTTTGAAAAATTACCTGCTTCAGAAAAACCGAAATTTATTTCCCGCACAAAAAAATTCATCGCTGATAAAATTTTTATCATTCACTCAAACAACCCATTTGTGGAAATGCCCATCCTGGTGAGTGCTGCAGCCGTACAGGTGAGTTTCGGAATGGAGAAATACCTGTTGCCACATTTTGAGCATATCAATATTTATCCAAAAGAATTTCTACGCACCGGACTGTCCATTTGCTTTTTAGAAGGAAGTGTAACCGGCAATAGCATCCATCTTTCCTGGAAACATATCCTGCATGGAATCAACATTGACAATGACGGCCACGATGTTGCATTGCATGAAATGGCACACGCTTATTATTACCAGAATTTTGAAACGACCGAACACCGAGACCCTGGTTTCATCAATGGATATACGCACTTTATTAACCACGGGAACAAAGTCTTTCATATCGAAAAAGAAGAAGGAAAAGATTTGTATTCAGACTATGCATTAAAAAACCTGCATGAATTTTGGGCTGTAAGCGTTGAACTGTTCTTTGAAAAACCCACGGAATTAAAAAACCAGCATCCCGAATTATTCCAGGCAATTGCCAACATGCTTCAACAAACACCTTATATCTGTTAGCTTTAATTCTGCTGTAACTTTACAAAGACTAAAATACATGCCATGGTAAAACAACTGGTTATTGTACTTTTCATCATTACATCCTTCCTTCAAAGCACAAGGGGGCAAAACCATACGATTGTATTTCAAACCGACTTCGGATTAAAAGATGGGGCAGTGGCTGCCATGAAAGGTGTTGCCATGGGGGTAGACAGCAGCCTTAAACTATTTGACCTTACGCATGAAATACCCGCTTACAATGTATGGGAAGCAGCATACCGGTTACAGCAAACTGTACCCCATTGGCCGGCAGGTACCGTATTCGTTTCGGTCGTAGATCCAGGCGTTGGCACCAATCGCAGGTCGGTTGTTTTGAAAACAAAAAAAGGCCATTATATTGTTGGGCCCGATAATGGTACTTTAACTCTCATCGCATTGCTCGAGGGAATTGAAGCCGTCAGGGAAATTGATGAAGCAATCAACCGAAGGGAAGGTTCGGCCAATTCTTATACTTTCCATGGCAGGGATGTATATGCTTATACCGCAGCAAGGCTGGCATCCCGAAAAATAAGTTATGAAGAAACCGGCAACCGGTTACCCGATACTGTTGTAACAATACCTTTTCAACAAGCTGTCATAGATGAAGGCAGTATCAAAGGCACCATACCCATCCTGGATATACAATACGGCAATATCTGGACGAACATACCGGCAGTAATGATTGAACAATTGGGTATAAAGAAAGGAGACCATTTGCAAGTAACGATCTACCATAAGTTTGTAAAAAAATACCAGGGGATGATGCGATACAGTGATACGTTTGGAGATGTTGAAAAGGGAAAACCACTCGCCTATCTCAACAGCCTGCTCGAACTTTCCTTCGCTATTAACCAGGGTGATTTTGCAACCGTTCACAAAATCAAAAGTGGCAGCGACTGGACGGTAGCAGTAAAATTGTATAGGAATTAACCAATCAGAAAATATCAGGTAACCGTCCACGTTAGCACATTATTGTTAAAGGAGAGCCCGGATACATAGAGTTCCCTTTCCTCGCCTTTGCCGAATAAACATTTTGCATGGCATTCATTTTCATCAAAATCCCAATGTACAATTTGCAGGTGCTTTTTAAAATCGATGCCCCCTAAACCATACCATTTAAACATGGCCTCCTTGATACTCCAGGCAAACGTACAGGCTTTTAGCTGCATACCGGGCGAATGGGGGGTGGAATCTATCAAATCGCATTCTTCTACAGAAAGGAATTTGTGCCTGATAGAAAAAACTTTTGGCGAAATCTGTTCAATATCTACCCCTACCCTTTGTGTACTGCTTACAATCGCTGCGGCATAATCACCACAATGGGAAATGGAAAAATGATATTGTTCATCCTCAAGAAAAGGTTTTCGTGTGTCTGCTATCAATACCAGGTTTAATGGAAAATCGGGATACAATTCCTTTAACAGGTAACGGCCCGCAAGGTGTTGCAAGCGTTTATGGGGATGGGTTATTTCTTTGTGCAAAGGGACTACCGGGAGAAAAAAATCTTCGCCTTCTGCGATATGCCAAACCGCCAGCCGGGTTGTTTGGTTGATATTTTGTTGATAAACCAGCGGCATGATTGAACTTAAATGCTAAAAGTAAAAATTGAAAATTTTATTTTTACAAATTAACGAATAACCACACAAAAATGATACTCAGCGATAAACGGATATTAGAGGAAATGGAAAAAGGCACGATTAAAATCGAACCTTATCAGCGTGAATGTTTGGGAAGCAATAGCTACGATGTGCACCTGGGGAAATTCCTGGCCACTTATGAACATGCAGAACTGGATGCAAAAAAACACAATACCATCCGGCATTTCGAAATCCCTGATGATGGCATTTTGCTGCTCCCGCATATTTTTTACCTTGGAGTTACTGAAGAATATACCGAAACTCATGCCCATGTGCCCTTCCTGGAAGGAAAATCATCTACCGGCAGATTGGGAATAGACATCCATGCCACTGCAGGAAAGGGAGATGTAGGGTTTTGTGGCAACTGGACGCTTGAAATTTCGGTAAAACAACCGGTAAGGGTATATCATGGCATGCCAATAGGGCAACTTATCTATTTCCCTGTTGAAGGTGAGATTGAAATAAAATACAACCAGAAAAAGAATGCCAAATACAGTGGCCAGCCTAACCGGCCTGTAGAAAGCATGATGTGGAAGAATAAATTCTAACCCTGCCCATTGAGGTGCCAGATGGCATAATTGAGTACAGATGCAAAACTTACCCAGGCCAGGTAAGGTATCAACAACCAGCCTGCAACTTTTGAGATACGCATAAACGTTATGATGGTGAGTAAAATCATCACCCACAACGCAACAATCTCAACTACTGCCCAGCCGGGTTCACGCAGGTAAAAGAAGATAAAAGACCAGCAGAAGTTCAATGCCAGTTGAACTGCGTACAACCAGAGTGCATTCTTTTTTTGAACATTACCCACATTGCTTTTCCAAACAAGGAAGCAGGCAATTCCCATCATTACATACAGGCTCGTCCATACAGGCGCAAATAACCAATTCGGCGGATTGAAATCCGGCTTAACCAATGTACGGTACCATGTTTCAACAGATTCACTCGTAAAATACCCGCTTATGGCACCCACCAGCAGCGGAATTAGAAGGGCAATGATGAATTTAACGGGTTCTTTCATGTAAAAAGAAATGATTTATCTGGAATAAACAACGGGAAGCCTAGATTGTTCCATACTTTTTATAATAAGCAATTAACAGGCCAGTTACCTGATCATAACTTAAAATCCCCTGTGGTTGTTGGTTTTGCTCCAGGAATTTGCCATAAAACCAACTGATCACAGGCTCGATGGGATTTTTGTGTTTCCTGCTGAAATTGCGCCATTCCCTAAGGTCTTTTTGTACATCTGCAGAAAGGTCTTTTCTGTAAAGCACTGCAGCAGTTGAATCCAGCGTATAGAGGTTACGGTTAGCATATACAAATAGATCCAGATACGCCGAATAATGAAATAATGTATCATTGGACTGAACTGCTGCAAGGTAACCCACAAAATTAGCTTCCATCTCCTTCGCATAACCGATCTGGTGAGCTACTTCATGGCATGCTATAAATGGTTGCAGGAATTTGGGAACCGTGGTATTTACCTGCGCCTCACCGGTAAATGGATTGTAATAACCAGTAAAACCGGTATAATTCCCCAGCCAGCCCCATATAGATGGTTTAAGTGAAACAGGCACATAGCGCATGAATGTGAACTGTTTTGCTATTTTCCGGTACGCCAAATCTGTTTGCAAAAACAACTCCTTATTTCCCGGGTAGGGTAGATGTTGCCGCATCCAGGCTCTTTTCGATTCGTTTACTTTATCTATCAACAAACAATTCATCGTACGCAAATCACCTGCATGGTAAGCTGAATCGGGCAATGCCAATTGGCGGGCAATACCCTCCCGGTTGTAATTAATTCCCCAGCAAATATTAAATACCAGGTAGATCACAAGGCAACCGTTCAGAAAATTGGGAACATATTGCAAAAATTTTTCCAACAGCCCGGGTTTTCTGTTGAAAATCAATCGGCTAAGTTTGAAAAAAGACCATATCAGCCATATTACCAATAATCCATATAACAGGTCGCCAAAACTTATGGGCAGCCAACCCAGCAAAAGCCGCTGCAAAGCCGACAAAGAAGGGAAAAAAGCACTGCTATACCCATTTTCTACCCGTATTTCGTCCTTTGCATACCAGTTTACAGCGATAACAGCCAACAGCAGTACGCCTGTGATAAGATGCTTTTTATTGAATTTCATTGCCTTAAAATTAGCAAATGCAACTTAACAAGACTTGCTACCCACATATTTTCCCTGATTTCTATCCCTTTTATTCAAAAAAAACGCTTACCTTTGCCGTCCTTTAATTTGAACGTAATGGCTAACAGACGGGCATTTGAGATTCCTTTTGTGGGCTTGAAATCCGGAGTTCACCAGTTCAATTACGAGTTAGATGATAAGTTCTTTGCTGAAAAAGGGGCCCAGGATTTTACAAATGCACACGCTACTGTAAATCTTTACCTGGAAAAAAACACTGGCTTCATGCTGTTAAAGTTTGAAGTGGGTGGAAAAGCAGATGTTACCTGCGACCGTTGCGGAAATCCATTAACGATGGAATTGTGGGACGAGTTTAAGATGCTGGTAAAGCTGGTTGATAACCCAAACGAGATGAATGAACAGGAGGAAGACCCCGATGTTTATTATATTTCCCGCACCGAAAGCCATTTACATGTGGGCGATTGGTTGTATGAATTCGCATTGTTGAGCATTCCTTTACAAAGGATGTGCAGTAAAGAACAAATGGGCGGCCCGCAGTGCAACAGGGAGGTATTAGAAAAACTCAAGGAAATGGAATCAAGGCATTCGGAAAACAATGCCAATGCGATCTGGAAAGGGCTCGACAAATTCAAAGAGAACTGATTATAAACAAGCAATTAATAAAAAATAAAAATAACAAGTCATGCCAAATCCCAAAAGGCGCCACTCACAACAACGCAGCGCTAAAAGAAGGACACACTATAAAGCAGGCGAACCAACCCTGAGCAAAGACGCTACTACAGGTGAAACGCATGTACGTCACCGTGCACATGTTAGTGAAGGAAAGTTGTATTACAAAGGAAAGCTCGTTGCTGAAAAGGCACCGTTGAAAGCATAATTTTTTCTTTTCGCATTTTATGATTCCAAAATCAAAGATTGATTAATTTCAGTCTGGGTTTTGGAATTTTTAATTTTAATTTTACTGCATGATCAGGATCGGTATCGACATGATGGGCGGCGACTTTGCACCATTGGAAGCGGTGAAAGGCGCTTCGGCATTTATGGCTTATAATAAAGAAGCCGTACACCTGGTCCTGATTGGCGACGAAGCCATCCTCCAACTCCACCTTGAAGGTAATAGCATGCCATCATCTGCATACAGCATTGTACATGCCCCGCAGGTCATTGAAATGCATGAACATCCCACAAAAGCATTGAAGGAAAAACAGCAGTCATCCATTGCCGTTGGGTTTCAATTGCTGGCAAGCGGGAAAATTGACGGATTTATCAGTGCAGGCAACACAGGGGCAATGATGGTTGGTGCATTGTTTAGCATTAAAACCATTGAAGGTGTGATCAGGCCTACCATTGGCGCTTATATGCCAAGGGAAGACGGCTCCCTGGGATTGCTGGTAGATGTTGGCCTGAATGCCGATTGTAAACCCGAGAACCTGAACCAGTTTGCAGTACTGGGTTCGTTGTTTGCCGAACATATCCTGAAAATTGACCAGCCAAAAGTAGGGTTGGTAAATCTTGGTGAAGAAGAAGGCAAAGGCAATATATTGGCTCAGGCTACTTATCCCCTGCTCAAAGAAAACAACCAGGTAAATTTCGTAGGCAATATAGAAGGACGGGATATCCTGCTCAACAAAGCCGATGTGATGGTTTGTGAAGGGTTTACAGGCAATGTTGTATTAAAACTTGCAGAAAGTGTATATGATATCGTTAAGCGAAGGAATATCCAGGATGAACATTTCGAACGCTTCAATTTTGAAACTTACGGCGGTGTACCAGTGTTAGGTGTTTCAAAACCTGTTATCATTGGCCATGGTATTTCCCATGCGACTGCGTTCAGGAATATGATCAATATCGCCTGCCGGATGATGGAAACCGACCTCACGGGGAAAATCAGGGATAGCTTCGCACCTGCTACCACATAGCCTGAAGGCCCAACTTCAACAACGCCTACCCCTTACTGTTATTTTCTAAGAAGGATTTGAGGGTTTTAATTGTTTTATCAAGGTCATCTTTATCCAATGCATTGTTAAGGAACCAGCTTTCGTATGCAGAAGGCGGCAGGTAAATGCCCCTGTCGAGGAAATAATGAAACATTTTATTGAACATGGGGATATCGCAAGCAGCAGCTGAAGCAAAATCAACTACATCGCGGCCACTAAAATGCACACTGATCATTGAACCAATTTGATTGATACGGTAAGGCATACCCGAATTTTTGAGCACTCTATCCAACCCTTCCCCAAGGTAAACCGTTTTATCTTCCAGCTCTTTATATACGGCGGGGTTCTCGTTGAGGATGCTTACAGTGGTGTATCCGGCAATCATCGCAATAGGGTTTCCACTGAGTGTCCCTGCCTGGTATACCGAACCGAGCGGTGCTATATGCTCCATGATTTCTTTTTTCCCGCCAAATGCCCCTACAGGCATACCGCCCCCAATCACTTTTCCGTAGGTAACAATATCTGCCCGGATCCCCAGTTTCTCCTGGGCACCACCTCCTGCCAAGCGGAAACCAGTCATGACTTCATCAAATATGAAAACAATATTTTCAGCATCACACAAGGCTCGCAGGCCTTCCAGGAAGCCTGGTGCCGGTAGGATACATCCCATATTGCCTGCCACCGGTTCAATGATGATGGCAGCAATTTCCCCTTTGTTTTCTTGCACCAATTGTTGCACCGCCTCCAGGTTATTGTAGGGGGCCGTAAGGGTATCATTGCTTACACCTGCTGTAACACCGGGCACCGATTGTATATTAAACGTTGCTACGCCGCTACCGGCTTTTACGAGGAACGAATCGGCATGGCCGTGATAGTTCCCTTCGAATTTGATGATCTTATTTTTCCCTGTATAGCCCCTGGCAAGCCGGATGGCGCTCATACAAGCTTCTGTACCGCTGCTCACCATCCTGATGAGGTCTATATTGGGCACCATTGATTTTATCAACTCCGCCATCCTTATTTCAAGCTCTGTTGGCGCCCCATAGGAAGTAGACTGCGCAGCATATTTACGGATGGCTTTCACAACAGGTTTATGGGCATGCCCAAGGATCATCGGCCCCCAGGAAGCGATATAATCTATATACTTATTGCCATCTGCGTCGTAGAGGTAGGCACCCGATGCTTTTTTAATAAATACCGGTGTACCACCAACACTTTTGAACGCACGTACCGGTGAATTCACTCCACCCGGGATAGATGCCTGGGCCCGTTCAAACAATTTTTTACTTTTCTTGTATCCCATATAACCTGTCTTTACATATTATAAAAACTAACCGTTCAATAACCTGGCTGCATCCTTTGCAAAATAAGTTGCAATTAAATCAGCGCCTGCCCGCTTGATACTGGTAAGCGTTTCGATAATTGCTTTATTTTCGTCTATCCATCCTCGTTGTGCTGCCGCTTTAATCATCGAATACTCTCCACTGATATTATATACACTCACGGGAACGTCTACTGCATTTTTCACTTCCCGCACAATATCGAGATATGGAAGGCCGGGTTTTACCATAACAATATCGGCACCTTCTTCCACATCCATGCGTGCTTCCTTCACCGCTTCAATACGGTTGGCAAAATCCATTTGATACGTTTTTTTGTCACCAAATCCCGGGGCGCTGTCTAATGCATCCCTGAATGGGCCGTAAAAGCAGGAAGCATACTTGGCACTATAAGCCATGACCCCTGTTTTTGTGAAGCCGTTTTCTTCAAGCCCCTTTCGTATCGCACCAATCCTGCCATCCATCATATCACTCGGTGCCACCATATCGGCACCTGCTGCTGCATGGCTGATACTCATGGCAACCAGTGCGTCTACAGTAGGGTCGTTCACAATTTCATCCCCTTCTACAATACCATCATGGCCATACACAGAATAGGGATCAAGCGCTACATCCGTCATTACATACATCCCGGGTACAGCCTGTTTAATTGCCCGGATACTTCGCTGCATCAAACCATTTACATTCCAGGCTTCCATACCAGTATTGTCTTTGAGTTCATCTTTGCATTTAATGAATAGCAATACCGATCGAATGCCCAATGCCCACAACTCCCGAACTTCAGCAATGGTAAGGTTGAGGCTCCTTCGATAATAACCTGGCATAGAACTGATTTCTGTTGAAACCCCTTCACCTTCATCTATAAATAAAGGGGCGATAAAATCAGCCGGACTAATCCTTGTTTCTGCTACCATACTTCTAATAGCTGGTGTAGCCCTTAATATCCTGTTCCTTCTTTGTAAATACATAATTATTGTTTACGCTGTAACAGACTAGCAACTGTTTGAACGCCTGGCCCATTCTAGCTTCTCTTCTTCTGTTATTGTTTGTTGTATCCAGCTTTTGGGTTGTAGGCAAACCTGTAATAACTGATCTTCAGCCGACCCCTTGGCTGGTGAGAAATTGTATTCAAATCTAACTGTTGGAGGCAGGCTCATCAGGATACTCTCGATCCTTCCATTGGTTTTTAACCCAAAAATAGTACCCCTGTCATGTACAAGATTGAATTCTACATACCGCCCCCTTCGAATCTCCTGCCAATGCTTTTGTTCATTTGTAAATGAAAACCCCTTGCGATTCTGTACTATCGGCAGATAAGCCTGTACGAATGCATTGCCACAATCCAATCCAAAATTCATCCAAAAATCAATGCCGTGCTTTTCATCCGGCTTCTGGTAATCATAAAAAATCCCTCCTATCCCCCTGCGTTCATTGTTACGGTGTTTGTTTACGAAATAAGCATCGCAGGCATGTTTAAAATCGCTGTAAAAGCGCTCATCATACCTGTCGCAAACCCCTTTGTAAACACTGTGAAAATGAATAGCATCTTCTTCATATAGGTAATAAGGGGTTAGGTCGGTTCCTCCCCCAAACCACCTGTCGGCGAGCGTTCCATCTTCATGGTAAAGCTCAAACATACGGTAATTGCAATGCACGGTGGGTACATGGGGATTATAAGGGTGCAATACGAGGCTTAACCCACATGCAAACCAGCTATGTCCGTTAATCTTCAATTGCGACTGCATCATTTCAGTAACGTCCCCAAACACCACTGAAGTATTAACACCCCCTTTCTCAAAAACCCGACCGTTTGATATGACCCTGGTTTTACCGCCACCCCCTTCTTCCCTTTGCCAAATATCTTCGGTAAAAACCCCTTCCCCATCTTCTTTCTCCAGTGCCGCACATATGTCGTCCTGCAAACGGTGAATAGCGTTTACCCATAACTGTTTGATATCTGCCTGATCCTTGCTCATTGTTTATTTTACCCCAAATTCTTTTACTGCTTCTACAAATGCCCGGGCATTCTCTACCGGCACATTAGGCGTGATCCCATGCCCCAGGTTAGCGATATAGCGATGCTTACCAAATGCTGCAATCATCTGTTGCACCGATTGCCTGATCGCCGGTATAGGCGCCAGCAAGCCTGCCGGGTCAAAATTGCCCTGTAAAGTAATTTGATCACCGGCAAAAGCCCTTGCCTGCAGAGGGTCGATGCACCAGTCGATGCCAATTCCACTTGCTCCCGACTTTGCCAGGTCACCCAAAGCATGCCAGGTGCCTTTCGGGAAAAGAATAACAGGTGCATGGCCTTTTAATGCATCGGCAATTTGCAGCAGATAAGGTTGTGCAAAGGTTTTAAAATCGGCCGGACTTAATGACCCTGCCCAACTATCAAACACTTGCACCGTATCTGCCCCAGCTGCCACCTGGGCTTTGAGGTAGTGAATGGTAATATCAGTTATTTTCTGCAACAAAGCATGCGCCAACTGGGGTTGTACATAAGCAAACTGTTTTGCTTTATCCCATGTTTTACTTCCTTTCCCTTCCACCATATAACAAAGGATGGTCCAGGGAGCCCCCGCAAAACCTATCAAGGGTACACGGCCATTGAGGGTCTTTTTGGTAAGGGAGAGTGCATCCATCACATACCGAAGGCGTTGCTCTACATCCGTTGTCACCAATGCATCAATATCGGCTTTCGAGGTTATTGTTTTTGGCAGGGAAGGGCCTTTGCCTTCCTCCATCAACACTTCTAACCCCATCGCCTGTGGGATCACCAGGATGTCTGAAAAAATAATAGCTGCGTCTACCCCTACCTGTTCTACCGGCTGAATAGTAATTTCAGTGGCCAGTTCGGGCGTTTCAACCCTTGTAAAGAAATCATACTTAGCCTTCAGCTTCATATAATCGGGCAAGTAACGCCCAGCCTGCCGCATCATCCACACTGGCACCCTTTCGGTTTCCTCTCCACGCAATGTCCTCAACAACAAATCATTTTGTAATTCCATTGTATCAATTTAAAAATTTACTCTGTGCATGTATGTTTTCCAAAATAATCAATTGCCGTTTGCAGCAATGATGCTTTGCCTGCAGCAGATGCTTTCACGATGGCATTACGGGTATACTTTGATATTTCTGCAGCCGTGGTATTCCCGATGGCAAAAAATACCAATCCTGGCCATGCATCATTGAGCATAAAAAAGCTGTTCACCGCACTCGGACTAAAAAAAAGTATACCCTTATAATGCTCGTCAACTTTTTTTGACAGCAGATTGGTATGGTAAACTTCTATTTCTTTCACTATTACTCCGTTTGCTTTTAGGATTGCCGGCAATTCATCCCTTCGCAGATTTCCGCAGAAGTAAGTAACTGATTGTATCCCTTTATTATGTAGAATTTCTGTTGCCAATGCTGCAGAATCGGGTGCGATCATTTTAACAGCCACGCTTCCAAAGTAATTTGACAGCAATTCACTGGTCGTATTCCCTACCAGGTAAATTTCCCATTCCGGTTTTTTCCCATCCAGTGCTGCCAATACAGATTCAACCGCATTCATACTTGTGAATATCACCACTTCATTTGCTTCCATTACCTGTAACCTAATGCTTTCGGGATCAAAAGCTGTAATCTGAATAAAACTATGCTCGTCGACCAGGATGCCGTGTTCTGTTGCTACCTGGCAAAGCGTATCCCCGAGGGGCCTTGTACTTAATATCTTAGTTTGGTTATCCATTCTTAAAGGCTTTCACAATTTCATCTCCTCCATCCTGTAGCAATTTTGTTGCCATTGCTGCCCCCATATCTGTTGCATAACTGATTTCCATCAGTCCATTCACTTTCACCTGTTTCTTTCCATCAACGCTCAATACGCTACCATCAAACATCACTTGGCCATTTTCAATTCTTGCGTATGCGCTTATTGGAGTTGAACAACCTCCCATGAGTGCACGTAAAAAATCACGTTCAATTTTTGTGGCCAACGCTGTATTCTTATGATTAATAGTTTCACACATGCTTAGTATGCCATAATCATCTTCCCTGCATACCACCATCACGGCCCCTTGTGCCGGAGCTGGCAACATCCAGTCGATTTCTATCGCATTTGAGGGGCGCAGACCTACCCTTTCCAGTCCGGCTGCTGCAAAGATGGCACCCTGCCAGTGGCTATCGGCTACTTTTCGCATACGGGTGTTTACATTCCCCCTTAAATTATCGATATGGTGCAATGGAAAATGGTGCAGCCATTGTGCTTTCCTGCGTATGCTGCTGGTAGCAATCGTATATACGGTGTCGTTAGCTACTTGATTATCATCAGATGAAAGTGAATGTAGGAAAGTATCCCATTCTTCCTGATCCTGCAGGCCTGCATGAGGGTTGATCACAAATAAATCCTTATGGTTCCCCCTTTCTAAAACAGCCGCCTGAACGATTCCCTTCGGCAGTTGGGTGGGCACATCCTTCATTGAATGTACTGCAATATCAACCTTATGGTTGAGCAATGCGATATCGAGGCTCCGGGTAAAGATGCCCTGTACGCCAATTTCATACAAGGGCGTTTGTAAGTCAATATCCCCTTCACTCCTGATAAAAACCAGTTCTGCAGCAATGCCTGCAGCCAACAAATGGTCTTTTACAAGATTTGCCTGCCATACCGCCAGTTCGCTTTCCCGAGTTCCTATCCTGATGTGCGGCTTCATAAATTAATTGGAAGCTGTTGAAATAAAATCATGCATGGCTTTTATACAAATGCACCCCCTCTGTGGTTCTGATCGCATCTTTACTGCCATCCCATTAATAAATTTTTGCACTCTTTCTTCATGTGCCTGTTCGCAAAAAACCGGAACCGGCGTCCCTGAATGAAAATGAAAATTATTGTCGCAATTGATAGAAAGTAATTTACGTTTCATTTCCTTGAGCACAGGTACGTTTTTGCGCATTTCATGCCATTCGAGGAAGTCGTTCACATGTGTTGAAATAATCTCTTTTGCCTTAGGGATATCAGCGGCTCTTCTTTGCAGGGTTTCATCTTTAATGCGGCTCAATTCATCTACATTCACCAACGTAACTGCAGGGTTGTTCTTAACCGATTCATCTACATTAAAAGGAACAGATAAGTCTATTATAATTGATGCAGGTGAATGCAAAAGATCTTCTTCTAAAATAACCGGGGAAGCTGCATTTGTAGAAACCAGGATGATATCCGTTTCATTGATGTGATGTTGCATTTCATTCACAGGTGCAGATTGAACTTGAAGCGACGCTGCCAATGCCAGTGCCTTTTCGGGGCTCCTGTTGATCACCGTTACAGATGCTTCGGGGATATAATCTACCAGGTTCTTGCAGAGGTTTGTACCAATTTTACCTGTTCCCAACAATAATATTCTCTTTCCTTCCAATGAAGTAAAGAATGTTTTTAGATACTGTATTGCAGCAAATGAAACAGAAACGGTTCCGGTACTAAGTGCAGTATTGGTCCTGATACATTTTGCAGCTTTCAAAACATCGTTTACCATTCTTTCGAGATAAGAACCGATATGACCTTTTTCTTTTGAAAACTTCACAGCCAGCTTCAATTGCCCCACGATTTCATAATCACCCAATATCTGAGAGTCGAGGCCAGCGGCCACTTCAAACAAATGTGTGATGGCTTCAGCCCCGTATTTTTGGTAAGAAAGTTGTTCAAACTCATCAACCGAACCTTCTGTTTGTGTACAAAGGAGGGCCGACAAAACATTGGCACCTGTTGCAAAACCATATATTTCGGTACGGTTGCAGGTACTCAACACGAAAAATTCGGAAATCCCGAAAGCGGCACAGTCTGCCATAATCAACTCATATTGTTGCGTGCTGATAGCATACCTGCCCCTGATAGCGGCATCGGTTTTTTTATAGTTGATCCCGCAAACAAAAAAATGGTTGATATCTGTAATACGTTGTTTGTGCATACTTGAAAGAGCGCATCATTAACCGGGTGCAAAAATAAATCTGCAACCCCGGCGCAGCTAATTTTACTGTCATTGCAATGTCATTTCTAAAAATGATATCAATCAGTTGAGTATATGACGAAGTGAATTGTTGAAAAGATGGGATGATTTTCAACAGAATTAATTTGGCAATACAAGTTGTTATTACCTTTGCGAACTATATACAACTGATCAAATGAAGAGAGGCATTTTACTGATTAACCTTGGGTCGCCCGACAGCACATCGGTGAAAGATGTACGCAGATACCTGAATGAATTCCTTATGGATAAGCGGGTGATTGATATCCCTTACCTGGCGAGGGTATTGCTGGTACAGGGTATCATTGTGCCATTCAGGGCACCAAAATCTGCGGAGGCTTATCAAACGATCTGGACAGACAAAGGATCCCCGCTCATTGAAATGACCAGGCAATTGAATGCACGTTTACAGGAACATTTTACAGAACCGGTATCCATTGCCATGCGTTATGGAAACCCCGGCGCTAAGCATGGCTTTGATGAGTTGTTGAAAAAAGAACCCAATCTTGAAGAAGTAATTGTTGTCCCCCTTTATCCACACTATGCCATGTCGTCTTATGAAACTGCAGTTGAAAACGTGAAAGATGTTTACAAAAAACAGGGCCACCGCTTCTCATTGAAATTTGTCCCCCCTTATTACAACAACAATTCGTATATCAATGCACTCGCAGAAAGCATGAGGCCTTACCTGCAACAGCCATACGACCATATCCTCTTCAGTTATCATGGAGTACCGGCCAGGCATATACGAAAATCTGATAAGACCGGCTGCCATTGCCTGAAAGTGAATAATTGCTGCGAAACCCACTCCCCGGCACATAAAGAATGTTATCGCCACCAATGCTTTGTAACAACCAGGCTTGTAACAGAGCAATTGGGCATTGAAAAGGATAAATACAGCTTATCATTTCAATCGAGGCTTGGTAAAGGGTGGCTGGAACCATTTACAGATATCCGGCTTGAAGAAATGCCAAAAGAAGGCATTAAAAAACTGCTGATCCTTTGCCCTGCATTTGTAAGCGACTGCCTGGAAACACTGGAAGAGATTGCCATGAGGGGTCAAGAGATTTTTATGGAAGCAGGCGGTACCGAATACACGATGATCCCCTGCCTGAATGTTCAGCCGGACTGGATTGGTGCCCTCGAAAAACTGGTAAGAAATGAAATGAAGCCAACAGGCCAATAACACTACCCAAACGCATACATGTATTTTTACATCAAAGCCATACATATCATCTTCATCGTTACCTGGTTCAGTGGAATGTTTTATATTCCCCGCCTTTTCATTTACAACCGGGAAGCGGCCGACAAACCAGTAGCGGAAAAAATAATTCTTCAGCAGCAATTCAATATCATGATCAGGCGGCTATGGCTGGGTATCACCTGGCCTTCAGCTATTTTAACCCTGATATTCGGCAGCTGGATAGCCTGGCTGTACGGGGGTATTCCACAGTGGCTATGGATCAAACTGGGTTTTGTGGCTGGATTATATGCGTATCATTTTAGCCTTCACAGCTTATATCTCCAACAGCAAAAAGGTATATTTAAGTATAGCTCCCAACAATTGAGAATCTGGAATGAAGTGGCAACATTGTTCCTCGTAGCTATTGTAATGCTCGTGACCGTAAAACAGGAGGTCAGCCTATTTTGGGGCTTACTCGGGCTAATTTTGCTGATCCTTGTTTTAATGTCGGCCATTAGAATCTATAAATTACTGAGGAAGAAGGCATAAGGCCTAAATCGGACTTCTTTGGGAATATCTTCATTTTACCGCAAATATTAATGGTATTTTGCTATTTTAGTGCCAGTAAACCTATACACTGATGATTAGAGTTTTCGTGCTAACCTTTTTAGTGGCAGTTGTACAATATTTCCCCGGATATGCTCAAAAGAACAAAAAAAACAAGCCTGTAGCGGTTGCTCCAGCCATTGAAGTAGATGAGGCCGTTTTACAAAAATACAGCTACCCCTTTTATACTATTTTAAACGGAGCTACGACTCCATTGTCGGGATGTTTTATTAAGTATAAAGACAGCTCTTATTTTGTTACATCCCGCCATCATTTTTTTACGCCGGTTAATGAACCCAGAAAGCTGAGCAATGTGATGATTTTTGTTGAGGCAACCAATGAGCGCAACAATGCAAAAGCGCTCTCGCTAAATATGAAAAAACAGCGGCTGATTCCTTTGTGTTTTGATTCTATCTGTACAGACATTGTATTGTTGCCGATGATTATCCCGTCAGATTATGAGATCAACTATCTTGAGTTGACTGGTACTGATGAAATAAAAGGCAGCGAAATGGCCATTGCAGGATATGTACAGGATACGGCCAATATCATCCTCACAAAATTTCATTCCAATTTAAAACGTGATAGTACATATTTCCTCACCGAATTATCGAATATGAAAGACCAGTCGGGTTCACCGGTTTTGGTTTATTCGGTAAGTAACAAAGGGCAAACAAAAGTATCCTTAGCAGGTATTTATTCAGGAAGGGAATTGAGCCAGGAGAATTTTAATAAAGGGCTGGTTGCGAGAGCTGCTTTAATTCATAAATTATTTGAAGTAAAGAAAGCTAAAACATCAGAGCCCATCCGTTCGGTAAAACCGGTACGGAAAAAGAAAAAACAATCCTAGGATGCTTACATCTTAAAACGGGTAACTTCTACCCAGTTGTTGAATGTTTTTGAAACAGCAGTTTCTTTTTTTACCGGCAGCTTAGATTTACTGCAAGGCTTGTTTCCTGATGTGAAGCAGGTAATTGGTTTGGTCATCCCTGCAAAAGACAGGAAAATGAGCAGTATCATTTTGACTATTATTTTCATAACCAGTATTGAGACCCGAAGATAATGTAGCCAACATCAGCAGTCAATCACATAAATGGGTGAAAATATGTGGGCATCTACACTATTTTGTCTTTAAAAGCCTTGGCTACAGCTTCACTTTTACTATTCACATGAAGCTTTTCATATATTTTCTTGATATGGCTGCGAACCGTATCAATGGCTATGTACATTTCGGAAGCGATCATCTTATAACTGTACCCATCTACCAATAGCTGAAGCACCTGTTTTTCCCGTTCGGAGAGGTGATAATCTTCCCCTTTCTCATTGTTCATGGAAGAGAACATTTTAAGTACCTGGGTGGCAACAGATGCCGTCATTGGGGCACCGCCGGTTTGTGCCTCAGTAATGTATTCGAGGAGGCGGGCCGGAGGCGTTTTTTTAAGGATATAACCATTTGCACCATTGCTGATTGCCTGAAAAATATTGCGGTTATCATCAAATACCGTCAGCATCAATATTTTTACATCTGTATCTACGGCCCTGATCCTTTTAAGGCCTTCCAGTCCATTTACACCCGGCATATCAATATCCATTAAAATCACATCGGGCTTAAATGCCTGTACTTCTTCGGCGGCATGATCACAGTTTTTAAATGCTGCCAACACTTCAAAACCATCTGAACCCCCAATCAACATAGACAACCCTTCCCTTAATTGCGGGTTGTCTTCATAAATCAGCAGCTTTATCATACGCTTGATGTTTTGTAATTATAAGTATAAAGATATACCAGGTTGCCGAGTCATGCAATCACATAAAAGGGTTAAATACCGCGTCCCCCCGTTGCGATCCTGTACAGGCGTGGGGCTATTTTTCTAAAAGTGGCGCCCACTCCTATACAAAATAACAAGACCATTACCGGGAGGAATAGGAAAATCAGCAAACGGTAATTAGGCCAATCTGCACAATATATATACAATAAATTTGTGAGATAAGGCAACAGCGGTACATGGAGCCCATAAATCACAAATGCAAAAGCCGAACCCCAAACAAACCATGGCCGCTGCATGCACCACTTCACCACACGGTCGCCGCTATACCAAACTGCCATTACCCCGGCAATGATAGAAACGTAATGCAACACAATCATTGGTGCTATGTAAATGGGTTCATACCCTTCAAATTCAAATGCCATACAGGTTTTAATGATGGCCAGCCCTACAAAGAACAGCCAGCTTAAAAAATGACTGTACCATGCCGGCTTTCTGTCTACAGGGAAATGTGATTTTTGGAGCCATATGCCCAGCGTGAAAAAGAAAATCCCCTGTGCTTCAATAAAAATGAATTGGAACAATAGCAACATCAAAATAAAAATCAACAAAAACCACCACAATGGAAAGCGTGTAACCACCCATTTGAAAAAAGGATATGCCAGGTTATAAATAAATAAGCTTCTAATAAACCAAAGCTGGTATGATATGGGTGCAAAGAGCCATCGGTGCAAAACACCCTGCCAGCCAATTTCCTCATAAGGCCGGTTATCCCCCAACTGGTCGAGTTGTGCATTTTGAAATGCTTCTGCTGTTACCGGATGTTGTTGCCAGAGATAAGCCATAGCCAATCCTGCAGCACTCCAAATAAAATATGGTACGATGAGTGTGGTGAAACGCTTCTTTATCCGCTGCTGGTAAGGGTACTTATCCTGCATGGCAAAAATGTAACCCGAAATAATGAACAGCAAGGGTATACGAAAACGAAGAAGGGCATTGGCGATGAAATATTCAAAAAAAGTAGTAAATGTGAGCTTTTCTCTTACCTGGCTGAAAGGCTGCAGGTATGTTTCTGTAAGGTTATACCCATGTACAAAAAGCAGCAACGCAATGCATACGAATGAATAAAACCTGATTTTCTGACTTAAAAAACGATTCATACCTGTATACTTTTTAGCCCACAGGGATTTTTACAATAATACTGGTACCCTTACCCGGTAGTGAATGAATATTGATAAGGCCATTCATCGATTCTGCCCTTTTTCTCATATTCCCTAACCCATTCCCACCATCTGCCTCTGCGGGATCAAAGCCTACTCCATTGTCTTTCACTTCCAGGATCAATCGGCGCCCATTGATATTTACCAATACTTCTACCAATGTAGCTTTTGAATATTTTGCTGCATTATTCACTGCTTCTTTAAAAACCAGGAAGAAATCGCGGCGAGACTCCATATTTAATTTTTCGTCGTATACTTTTTCATCTACTTCAAATTTCAACCCGATATCTTTCGCCTCCAGCACATTTGTGGCAAATTCCCTCATCCTTGCAGTGATCTTTTGCATGTTATCATTGCTGGGCTTGATACTCCACACAATATCATCCATGGCTTCCATCATGCGCTGGCTATTGTCTGTAATCTTACTCAGGTATTCGGAAGTCTTCACCTGGTCGGTATTCATTTTAGATTTAGCCATCGAAGAAAGTATATTGATCGTACTGAGCGTACTGCCCATATCATCATGCAGGTCGCGGGCTACTTTATTTCTCAATTTTTCAACTTCCAGCAATCTTTTCACCCTTGCATTGTGAAGGTCATACACGATCAATGCAACAATAAATAAAATACTGAACCGGAACCACCAGGTGCGCCAGAAAGGCGGGCTGATATAAATCCTGATTTCTGTGGTATGCTTCGATCTCAACCCCTCCAGGTTTTCACAATACACCCTGAAAGTATATTTACCAGGTGGCAACAGGGAGAACGTTTCATAATCTATCCTTTCGGCTTTCTTCCAGGCTTTATCTATTCCTTCCATTTGATAATAGTAAGTAAGCTTGTCTCGCTGCATATAACTCAGGGAAGAAAAATAAATACTAAACGTATTTTGATTGTGTGCCAGTTTAATAATCGGCCTGCTTAACAAAGAATCTACGGGGTAAAAAGCATCCAGCAGCCTGAAATCAGTAAT
>JBPOHG010000059.1:0-3911 GCA_052035835.1 Bacteroidota bacterium
AACAACTCAGTGCTTCCCAACTCGCTTACCTTACCAATATTGAAAAAGAGCAGGGGAATAACCGCCCCGGTTCTGCACAAATAATTACCTACCAGGCCATTGCAAATTTCTGGAAAGACAGTGCACGTATTTTTGAGCCTTATGCATTTTATATTAGCGAAGCTGCGAAGTTGGATAATTCAGAAAAAAGCCTCACCTTCGCAGCCCAATTATTTTTAAACAACCTGCGTGGGGAGCGTGATGAAGCCAGGTTACACTGGTTAACTACGGAAGCAATAGGGTTATTTGAAAAGGCCATTGCCATCAACCCCAACAATGACGATTTGAGAATTGGATTGGGAAGTTGTTATGTTTTTGGAAGAGGGAAATCGGGTGACCCGCAGCAAACAATGAAAGGCATACAGGAGTTGTTAGCGGTGGTTCGTAAAGATTCCAATAACATGAAAGCGCAGATGATATTAGGAGTAGGTGGATCTTTATCTGGCCAATATGACAAAGCCATAGTAAGGCTCCAAAAAGTGGTAGAGAAAGAACCCAATAACCTGGAAGCAGTATCTTATCTGGCAGATACATATGCTGCGAAAGGCGATCATGCAGAAGCGATCAAATGGTACAGCTTATTAAAGCGCCTCGTTAATGACCCTCACTATTCGAAGGAAGTTGATGAACGAATTAAGATGCTGCAACAATAGGAAATAAATTATTTATTCAACAAAAAAGACTTGGTTATGCCTTGTGGTAAAAAGAGAAAACGTCATAAAATCGCTACTCATAAGCGTAAAAAGCGTTTAAGAAAAAATCGTCATAAGAAGAAGTAATTTCCTTTTTCTTTTCTGAGCAGGCCTCCTTCAGCCCTGCTACTTCATAATGCATGAACAATAACAGTAATACTGCTAATGTTCATGCCTTTATGTTTTCCCGCTGTGATGCATAAGGGTCTTAAAAAACATTCAGTTGACCAAGGAGTTAATTATTAATGCCGTTCCGCAAGGAGTTGAAATTGCTTTGCTGGAAGATAAAAGGCTGGTAGAATTGCATAGCGAAAAAGCTGATGCCAATTTTGCTGTGGGCGACCTGTACCTTGGAAAAGTAAAAAAACTGATACCCGGCCTCAATGCAGCGTTTGTAGAAGTTGGATTTGAAAAAGATGCCTTCCTTCATTACACAGACCTTAGCCCCTATGTAAGGTCGATCCTCAAGTTTACCCAACAATCCATCACTCATAAACCAGGCGATATTTTTGATTTCTCTAAGTTCAAAGTAGAACCAGAGATCATCAAAACAGGAAAGATCACAGAAGTATTGAGTGGCAAACCCAATATCCTGGTTCAAATCCTGAAAGAACCTATCGCAGCCAAAGGCCCCAGGCTTAGTTGCGAACTCTCATTGCCAGGGCGCTTCGTTGTTGTAACGCCTTTCAACGATATCATTGCTGTTTCCCGAAAGATTCATTCTGCTGAAGAAAGGAAAAGGCTCCATAAAATTATAGAAGCAGTAAAGCCAAAAAATCTCGGTGTAATTGTACGTACGGCAGCCGAAGGTAAACATACAGCTGAGTTGCATGATGATTTACTCGGACTTGAAAACACCTGGAAAACCATTCAGCAAAACCTTCGTGGCGCTGTTGCTCCTACCCGCATCTTAAGTGAGCAGGGGAAAACGAACAGCATCCTCCGTGATTTACTCAATGCCGATTTCAACCGCATTGTGGTAAATGACAAAAGCATTTTTGCCGATACCAAAAATTATATTCAGCGCATTGCGCCCGATAAAGCAGATATCATTTCTTTTTATAACAATGGCCAGCCTATATTCGACAGTTTTGGTGTTACCAAGCAGGTGAAAGCTTCTTTTGGAAAGACGGTTAACCTTCCCAGCGGCGCTTACCTGATCATCGAACATACAGAAGCGCTTCATGTGATAGACGTAAACAGTGGTTATAAAAGCGTGAGCAATAACCAGGAACAAAATGCCCTGGAAACGAACCTTGAAGCTGCTGAAGAAATTGCACGCCAGTTGAGGCTGCGAGACCTTGGCGGAATTATCGTTGTCGATTTCATAGATATGAAGCTTCTTGAAAACAAAAAGAAGCTGGCCGATGCAATGGATCAATTCATGCGCCCCGACAGGGCCAAGCATGCGGTGCTGCCTATTACAAAATTCGGTTTGATGCAGATTACACGTCAGCGCATGAAACCAGAAATGAACATCAATACCAGTGAGATCTGCCCCAGTTGCAACGGAACAGGAAAAATTTCGTCTACTCTTATCCTCGAGGATGAAATAGCTAAAAACCTCAACTACCTGATTATGCAGCGGCATAAAGGGCTCACCATTGAAGTTCACCCGATTTTGCATACGTACCTTACCAGCGGTTTCCCCTCCAGGAGGCTTAAATGGTGCTGGAAGTACAAGCAAATGATTAAAGTAAAAGCAAATACAACCTACCACCTTACCGAATTCAAATTCTTTGATGATAACGACGAGGAAATCAAACTCTGATCGTGTTTTTTCTGCTGATTTACTGATATTCATTAGCCGGCAATTTGTTGCCCGGCATTTTTTTGCATTATAAACATCCTTATTTTTACCTGCCATCCTATTTATTTCCAGGATTCAATGAAAAAGATAATAAGGAAACTACTGCTGGGAGACAAGCCAAAAGGCCCCGTTCGGGCAACGGGGGCCATCCGAAAAAGAATCCAGAACATTCAAGTGATCTGGAACAATGACCACCACGATGATATCGGGATTGAAAAAATATTCCGCCTGTTTTTAGCCGGCTCACAATTTTTGTTTCCTGGCATTTACATCAAAGAAATTTTTGGGCGAAAAGGAAATGATATCCAGGACCTGGCAGTGGATTTGTATGTGTTGCTAAAAGTGGTTTTTCCGCTCAGCCTCTTGTATTGTAAATGGCTGCCCATGCAACTGGCATTGCCTTTTGTGTTATGGTTTACGGCAGAAACGCTGCTCTATGTGCCTACCCTGATCTTTGCTTCCGACTTTTTAGCCCGGCCTAGTTCCTACCGGCGTTCGATGCTCATGCTTTTTTTCAACTATGTAGAGATTGCTTTCGCCTTTGCGTTCATGTATACCACAGGACAATACCTCAATGTACCATTCGAACACTGGTATGATCCGGTTTACTTTAGCTTTACGACTTTGGGCACCATTGGTTTTGGCGATTTCTATCCCGTAACAGGAATGGGGAAGCTACTGGTATGCATCCAGTCGATAGTATTTCTTGCATTTGTGGTTTTGTTTATCAATTTCTTTTCCAATAAAGTGGAGAGCAAAGGATATTTCGGAAAAGAAAAACAGGAAGACAACTAATCAATCACCATGCTCAGCATCTGGAGCCCTGGTTTCCCTGGTATGGTTATCTGTTTCGTTTGTCCGTATGCGTTAATACTGATGTTGTTTTCTCCTTCTTTCAGTGGCACCCGGATATAACTGATATAGGCAGGCAGGCTTTGCCAGTTACGGGTATCCGCTTTTTCTGTTAGCGTATTGGCAATATTCATAAGCATACCGGCCATTTCCCCCGCAGCCTGTGCCCTTTCTTCATTTTGCTTTTTCTTTTTTTCTTTCTCTTCAGCAGTAGCATCCTCTTTATCGGATTTTTTTTCCTTTTTCCGTGCCATGTTTTCTGCTGCTTTCTCTGTTCCTTTTTCCAGCAGTTTCTTGGTGAGTTGCCTAGCCACTGCATTGGCGAGTTCTTTGAGGAACCTTTCTTTGAGCAATTCTACCGCCAGGGTATTAAAATTTTGCGCCAGTTGTAAACCAAATGATTGCCCGTTAAACTGTATTACAGAAGCAGGTGACCGGTGATAAGACAGCTGGTAAACGGGCATGGCTACACGAAGTATGCGCACAGCACTAATCTTTGACTCCGAAATACCGTAAGT
>JBPOHG010000327.1:0-6271 GCA_052035835.1 Bacteroidota bacterium
GAAGGTTCACACCAAGGGCCACCGCCTTATTCAAGGTTACAGAAAATAACAATGTTCGTTTAAGTTATCAAACTGCCTACCGATTCCCATCTACACAGCAGCAGTACATCGACCTGGCTGTGGGAAGTAATGTAAGGTTGCTGGGTGGTAACGAAGTGTTTGTTAATAAATATAACCTCGTAAGTAACCCTGTATATGATTTCGAACAATTGCGTGCAGGACAAACGGTGTTATACACCCCCGTTCAATTAAAGCCTGAATCTATCTCTTCATTTGAGGCAGGTTACAAAGGTTTGTTATTCAATAATAAATTATTGGTAGATGTGTATGGTTACTTTGGCCAGTACCAGGATTTTCTTGGAAGGAAAGTAGTGGTACAGTCCCTCTCAGGATCAGGTATCAGTTTAGCAGATACATCAGATGGTTTCCGTTATTCGCTCCCTGTTAATTCTCCTGATAAAGTGAAATCCTTTGGTTTTGGTGCCAGTTTCGACCTTCGTTTGCCATTGAACTTTACAACGGGTTTGAACTTTGCATCAGATGAATTGAGCAATGTGCCAAGCAATTTCGTTGCTTATTTCAATGCGCCTAAGTACAAGGTTAATATGTATGTAGGGAATACCGGGTTTGGCCCGGCTAAGCGTTTAGGCTTCAATGTTATGTACAGGTGGCAGCAGGCGCTGTTGTACCAGGGCGACTTTGCTACCGGTAACCTTCCTGATGTGCATACGGTAGACGCCCAGGTAAGCCTCAAATTGCCTAAAACAAAATCTATCCTGAAAGTTGGCGCAAATAATTTATTGAACCAATACTATTACAACGCTGTTGGTAACTCACAGGTAGGCGGATTGTACTATGTGAGCTTTGGTTTCAATGTTTATTAATAACAACCTTTCTTCATGATTACTTTTAAAATGATTACTATGAAATATATAGCAAAATATATCAATAAGCGCAGCCTGTTGATTGCAGCCAGTGTGGTTTTGTTTGCAACTTCCTGCAACGATGACCTGGAGCAGTTATCGGAAGCAACGCCAACGCCTCCATCTGGTAATACGCTGGCGCAAACGCTGGATGCAAATGACGATGACAGTTTATATTATCGCCTGATTGTGAGGGGAGGCCAACTGAATCTCATCAGCAGTAATTCCGCTTCATTTACGATGTTTGTGCCAACCAACAATGCAATGCGTGCCTTCATCAATGCGGCATCTGGCGGATTGGTGCCTATCAATGCACCAGACGCAGTATTTTCCGGGTTTATCAGCAACAATATCCCACCAGCCACGGCTGCCGGTATTGTTCAGTATAATACCGTTCCGCAGGTGATCAGGGCTTCCAGCATCCCTGCTACTTTTCCTAACTTTCAATACCCGTCTACATTAAATCCTGCACCCACTATTAGTGCCTTGTTAAGGCTAACCACGTTCCCAAGTACCAGGAACGGGGCCTGGCTCAACAATGTTCCTTTGGTAGATGTAGATCAAACAGCTTCTAATGGTATTATTCACCATACAGGTGCTGTGGTTACGCCTCCCCAACGCTTTTTGTGGAACAGGATTGATACCGATACAGACCTTGAATACCTGAAAGCGGCCATCATCAGGGCTGATAGTGGAACAGCGGCTCCGGGTTTCCTCGTAGGTGCTTTAAGTAATATTGGCGCCAATCTTACAGTATTTGCTCCAACAGATGCTGCTTTTCAAACCACCCTTACCAATGCCATCGCACAGGTATTAATTGGTTTAGGGGTTCCACCTGCAACAGCCCTTGCCCAGGCCCAGGCTTTTGTTTCCATGGCAACGCCAACACAGTTGTTCAACGACCCAACCCTACAACCGTATCTAACTGCCCAAACAGTTAAAGGAATTGTAGTGTATCATGTACTTGGAAGCAGGGCTTTCACCAATAATTTCCCAACCACTGCAGAGAGTTTCCCAACATTGCTGAATGGAGCGATCCCCACCCATCCGGGTGTTTCTTTGAAAGCTACATTTGGGGTTCCTTTTGTAAATGTAGCTACAGTAAAAGGGGCTGCTAACGCTACCGAAGCAAATGTGATTCTTAATACAGCGCCATTAACGCCCGATCCTGCAGGTACCAGCGACCAGCATTATGTGAATGGAGTTATTCACAAGATTGACCAGGTACTCATGCCTCAGTAATAAGGTTTAACATAACAAATTAAAAAAGGCTGTTACAATAGTAGCAGCCTTTTTTTAACTGTTTCGACACCATTACTGCAATTTCAATTCATACAACCTTGGCCATCTCTTGCCAGTAATTAAAAAGTTGTTGGTAGTACTGTCGAAGGCAATTCCGTTGAGTACATTGGTACGGTTGGGAATAATATCTTCGGGTTGTAATAAGCCGGGCAAACTAATTTTTCCCGCAACAAATCCACTGATGGGGTCGATTTTTACGATATGGTCCGATTCATACACATTCGCATATACGTAACCGTTTACGTATTCGAGTTCGTTGAGGAATTTTACAGGGCCGATGTTATCTCTTACTGAGACCGTATTCAATACCTTGAATGTTTCGGGGTCAACAAAATAAAGGTTGGCTGTTCCATCGCTTACAATGAGTTCCTTTCCATTGTTGGTAATGCCCCATCCCTGGTATGGCCATTGTAGCGTTTTGATAGGCTTTTTGATGTCATTGATATCATAAACGTACACGATATTATTCTCCCAGGTAAGCTGGTATATCTTATTATTAAAAATCGTAATCCCTTCTCCAAAAATTTCATCGGTACCCATCGGGTGTATTTGTTCTACTTTGCCTGTTTTCCAATCGGTTACCCTTAACGAACTGCTTTCATAATCGCCAGTGCTTTCATAAAGTTTGCCATTGTAAATTTCTAGTCCCTGCGTATAGGCGCTGGTGTCATGCGGGTACTGGCTCAATATGGCAAAGCTGATCTTTTCGGGAGCTTTGATACCGGATGGCGGAGGAATGATATCTGGGTCAGTATCAGGGGTTTTGCTGTTATTGCAGGAGAAAAGCAATAAGGTTGCACACAGGGTAAAAATATACTTCATTTTGAGTATTTGATGCACAAAAATAGTAAACGGATAACAGGTCTTTTGAAATAAATGGTAAAATAAATGGTAAAAAGTTTCTTTTTTAGAAATATCTTATTATTTTTGACCTACCTCTGAGCCGATATTTATACTCCTCAAAATTATAAATGCTGCTCTTCTTCCAATATACAGGAAACACTGCTGTACTTATTTATCGTTTCAAATCCTCTTAAAAGCTGCTCCATATCATATTGAAAAATGATTTAACCATTAATCATTTTTAATATTTCCGGCATGAAGGTTCCAGGGATTTTGTTAGTAGCCTGTTTTTTTGTTTCAGTTGTTTCCGCACAAAGGGTGTGTGGCACTGGCGATTATACCGCCAGGATGGCCGGGTCTTTTACCAGTCGGGGTAATACCACTGAGCTGAACAATGCCATTACGAGGGATACCGTTGCCAATGAGATCATTACCATACCTGTTGTGATACATGTTTTATTCAATACAGGTGCACAGAATATCAGTGATGCACAGGTACTTTCCCAGATTAAAGCACTGAATGATGATTTCAGGAGGATGAATGCGGATGCGGCCAATACGCCTGCTGCCTTTATTCCGGTGGCGGCTGATACAAAGATCATGTTTTGCCTGGCGCAGGTAGATCCGCAAGGCCGCCCGACCAAAGGTATTATCCGCCGTTATACCGATAAACCTCATTTCCTGGGTGATGATGCCATGAAGTTCACTGCAGCAGGTGGTGATGATGCATGGGACAGTAAAAAATACCTGAACATCTGGGTTTGTAATATGTTTGGACGCAGCCTTGGATATGCCACGCCTCCCGGTGGTCAGGCAGATAAGGATGGGGTGGTGATCAATTTTGATGTTTTTGGAACCATCGGCAGCCTGCGTGCACCTTTCAATAAAGGGCGCACCGCAACGCATGAAGTTGGCCACTGGATGGGTCTCAAGCATATATGGGGCGACGAGACCTGCGGCAACGATGAAGTGAGCGATACCCCGCAGCAGTCAAATTACAATTACAATTGCCCTTCTTTTCCACATATGAGTACCTGCTCTCCTGATAGTAACGGTGATATGTACATGAATTATATGGATTTTACCAATGACGATTGTATGAACATGTTTACTGCAGGCCAGAAGACAAGGATGCGCAGTTTGTTTGCGTTGAATCATCCGAAAAATTCGTTCCTGAATTCATTTGCGTGTGACAGTTCACTGGCATCAGGGGCTCCTCTGCCCAATGATACTATCCCTGTTGCGAAGCCTGTGCCGTCTGTACAGGTTTATCCAAACCCGGTACAGCAATACCTGAACATACAGCCTTTGAATGGATACGAAATTGCCGGTAAGACAGCTGTTATCTATAACATGGCAGGTGTGAGGATCATGCAGAAATCATTTACATCATCCAATGACAGATTCAATCTTTCTGCTTTACCTGCCGGTGTTTATATCCTTACTATAGGGCAGGGAGCTGATAAAAAAGTGATCAAAATCGTTAAAATATAAATCGTTTTCTTTGGGGGTTAATGGGCGCCGGTTATTTTCATTTCCGGCGTCCTTTTTTTTTATGATATATGCTTCCTGTAATATATATTCCTTGCTTCAAGATATTGCATGATATAGTGGAAGCATCGTTCATGACGTCCGACCAGCTCGGGAGGGAAAACACCCTTTTCATTAAAAATATGGTCTGTTAACAGGTTCACGGCCGCCGTGCAGGTATAACCGGTAGTGCGGCTCATCGATGAAGTATTGGTGGCCGCATCATACTCATCATAGAGCAGGTATTCGACCCTGGAGGGCTTTTCATTCATGGTGCCTTCCAGTACGATCTGCATAAGGGTAAATTCTGCTTCCCCATCTTTTAATTTCCATTGGTCGAACAATAGAGCAGAAGTGAAATCTATGGGTTTAACCGGAATATTCTTTACGGTTACAGCATCGTGGCTCAGGAACCCGGCTTTCAGCAATGCCTGCATCAGCGCTATATGTCCCGGATACCGCAATGTTTTTTCCTTCATGTTGGGGATATGCGGCATGGTAAAGATGATGCTGCGTAATCCGTCGGTATTGAAAGATTCAAGGGTTCCGGCCAGTTCGAAATCGTGTAAGGCTGCATCGCTGAGCGCAGGTTTTGTTACGAGATGACCGTTCTCTACATACCTGGCGGGGCGGGTGTATTCTTCGATCACGTCAACAGGAGAGAAGGGTGCCTTATATTCAAAAGGCTTAATGCGTGTTTTGGGCAAACCACCCACCATGCATTCAAATGTATGGATCTTCATCTGTGTATCATGATAACCAAGGATCAGGTTACTCATGCCCGGGGCTACGCCGCAATCAACGATGGCAGTGACATTTTTTTCTTTTGCCAGTGCATCAAGGTCAAGCGCATTTTCGGGGAAGAATGATATATCCACAACATTTTTGCCGCAAAGTATGATCTCTTTTAATGTTTGGTAACCCATGAAACCAGGCACTGCACTCACTACGACATCAACATCCTTAAGCAGTTGTGCGTAACTGTTATGATCGCCAAGGTCAGCCTTTATGGTTTTAATGTCCGGGCAACCTGCCGAGAGCATTTGCAGGGATTGTTCACTGATGTCAAATGAAGTGACACTGAATTTTTCTGAAAGGTCCTTTGCGATGGTCCTGCCAACCATACCGGCACCTAATACTGCTATATGCATATCTGTTTTTTATAAAATAGTTTAAGTAAAAGAAGGCAGATGAGGCGTCAGCCTTATATAAATGGAACTTTTTCCATCAGAGGGCAACAACCGAAGTCCCGTTCATGGTGATAGAATAATAGGCAGAGAGCCTGTAAAAATGATCGTATGTTTTGAGGGGTTTCATGTATTGACTGCCGAATAAAGATATGATAAATTGTTAACCGGCAATTCATTGCTTAATTTTACCCAATCAGTTGCAGGTATCTCGTCTGCCGTTAGCGGTTACTGATATCCGGTACAAGCGATGCCTGGACCAGTTTACAAATATTAACCCTTTATTAGCAAGGATGCGCTTACATTTGTTTAGCTAAATCAATTAAATGAAAAAAATTACACTTATAGCATTTTTGACCATGGGTGCGTTCGCTTCACAGGCTCAGGGTATCCTGGATAAGATCAATAAATCGGTCAAAAAAGACAGCAGTAAAAATGTGCTGAATGCCTTAACCAAAAATATCCCGCGAAATCATGTCGGCGGAT
>JBPOHG010000120.1:0-3518 GCA_052035835.1 Bacteroidota bacterium
TTCGATGCTCACCATCAACAGGATAGAAGCAAAAAAATATGGCCTGCCAATGCCTTACGCTTCAGGTTATGAAGATGCCCATGCCGGAACAGCTATCCGTTTACGCGATTTCCTGCAAACAGCCCCGGTTCAGCTCAAAAAGCTCAACGATGAAGCCTGGGCAAGTGAAGCGGCTACCGAAATGTTACAACCTCAACGTTCGCCTGCGTACTTCGGTTTAATTGATACCATGCATGTGCAAACCAGGGATGGGCTCATCAGTTTTGGCAACAATAAAGACAATGACATCGTATCGGTACTACTAAACAGCAAATATGTAGCCGACCAGGTTGATTCAAAAAAGAAAAGGCCTGCCGAGGAAATACTGCTTGATACCGGGCTCAACCTGATCGCATTCTTTGCAGATGATTTTGGAAAGAACCACCCTGCCGGCGCTTCTATTGAACTGGCTTTCGATAAAAAGAAAAAACTTCTCGATTTTGATTCAAAGGATAATTTGGCAGCCAGTTTCATTGTAGCCAAAATTTATTTCGATAACAAAGAAGCAAAAGAGAATAGTTTTCAATCGTATTCTCCCGGCGCAAACAACAACCCTGTAAACTACTATACTAATCCGGGAACAAAACAAACACCCGATACATCCCTTCAACGAGCCACTAAAGTGGTAGCCAATATTGTTGCCACATCCCGGCAAATTACACTAGCGCTTTGGGACGATGCCGTGGAAGATGGAGACAGTATTTCACTCAGTATTAATGGAAAATGGATTGCCCAGGGTTTCCCCGTAAAGAAACAACCGCAATTCATACAAGTTACCCTTGAACCCGGCCCAAACACCATCACATTTGTTGCCGATAACCTGGGCTCAATCGTCCCCAATACCTCCATCCTTGAAATCATTGATGGCAGAAAAAGAAAATCATTTATGATCGACACCGATCTCAATAAAAACAACCTTGTAAAGATTTATTACGACTACCAACCCGACCAATAACAAATTCGTCTTTCAATTATTTTACCAGTTCATCAAAAGCCATGAAACAAACAATACTGGGAAGAAAACAATTGAGCCAATTGATCATGATCCTGCTGCTGAGCAGTTTTTCCAACACTGTAAAGTCGCAGGGGGATGGCTGCTATTACAAAGACACGCTGTTTCATTTCGATTTTGGCTCTGCTGTAAAACAGGATGAATTTTCCCTTTCGTCACTTAAATTCTACCGCCGCAGTTATGGTAGTTGTCCGGATGATGGCTATTTCTCCTTTATACCTTCTACTTCCAACTGCTTCAATGGAGACTGGGTAACATTGAATAATGACCATACTGCAGGCGACCAGTTGGGAAAAATGATGCTGGTGAATTCATCCTATAAGCCGGGCACTTTCTTCACTGTTAAACTCAATGGCTTTAAACCCAATACCACCTATGAATTTTCTACCTGGCTGATCAACGTATGCAGGCCCAACGGCGGTTGCCCCCCACTTCCCCCTAATTTGCGCATCACCATTGAAACGCAGAAGGGGAAAAAGATTGCCGATTTTTCTACAGGTATCATTGCCCAGTTTGAAAACCCTTTCTGGAAAAGGTATGGAGGCATATTTACCGTTCCCGAAAATGCAGGCATGCTTGTGTTGAGCATGAAGAATACCACCAATGGCGGCTGCGGGAATGATTTTGCCATGGATGATATCGTATTCAGGGAATGTTACCCGCCACCCCCACCACCTCCTCCTGTTGCATCGAAGCAGGTACCCGTTACTGTTATTAAAACACCGGTAGAAACAAAAACGGCAGCCCCTGTCCCCGAACCCGATCTGAAACTCAACCGAAAAAAAATAAACCCCGAAAAACAGCCCGCAATTGCAAAACCTGCAGGGCCGGCCACGATCTCGGTGAAAGCCCCGCACAAAACTTCTGTTGTTCCTCCTGCATTGTTAAAAAGGAAGAACTTACTCGCAGAAAAAATTATAACACCTGATGCTACTTTGTTGTTGGAACTTTACGACAATGGCGTTATTGATGGGGATACAGTGAGCATTTACCATAACAATGTACTGGTCATTTCAAAAGCGGCCCTGTCGGCAACAGCATTGAAACTGAACATCAGCATCAGCAGGGAGACCCCTTACCATGAAATCATCATGGTGGCCGAAAACCTGGGGTCAATCCCCCCGAATACATCCCTGATGGTTGTAACGGGCAACAACAAACGGCAGGAAGTATTCATTTCATCTTCTGAGCAAAACAATGCCAAAATCATCATTGAACGAAAGGAATAAGCTGCTTTTCACTGCCCTTAAACATCAGTATCTTTAAGTCATGAACGTCTTTTCTGCCGACCAGATCAGGAAATGGGAAGCTGTTACGCTCCACGAACAACAGATCAGCTCTGTTGATCTGATGGAACGTGCAGCGCTTGCCTGTACACAATGGCTCATCAGAGAAGGCTTTTCAAACCGCCCGGTATGGATATTTTGCGGCAAAGGGAACAATGGCGGCGATGGGCTGGCCATTGCGAGGTTGTTATTGGCTGAAAATGTTCCAGTGACAACTTTTATACTCGAAACAGGTAAATCGGGCAGCGAAGATTTTCAATACAACCTGGCCCGTTTACACCTGGTGAGCAAAGACATTCATTTTATTCAATCGGAGCAGTTTTTTCCAAAGATACCGGCGGATTGTACCGTAGTAGATGCCTTATTTGGCACCGGTTTACACAGCCAGCTTTCGGGCATTGCCGCTCAACTGGTGACATGGATTAACCTCCATTCGAGCAATACCATTGCCATCGACCTGCCTTCGGGAATGTATGCAGATGAAGACAGTTCAGAAAACCCATGTATAACAGCAACGCATACGCTAAGTTTTCAACAATACAAAAGGACCTTTTTATTCGCCGAAAGCCAATCGGCTACCGGCCAGGTACATATACTTCCCATTGGGCTTAGCAGCCATTTCGAAACCAGCGAACCATGTGCATGGGAGATCACCGGTTTGGAAATCATTCAGTCGCTTTTACCATTCAGGGCCCCTTTTTCACACAAGGGCCAGTATGGGCATGCTGGCCTATTTGCCGGCAGCAAGGGGATGATGGGGGCAGCATTGCTCGCTGCAGCTGCTGTTAACAGGTGCGGAGCAGGTAAGCAAACAGCCATTGTTCCCGAATGTGGCTACGGGATCATGCAGACTGTTGTTCCGGAAGCGATGTGCATTACTGCAGGCGAAAACTTTATCAGCAACGCTGTACCTACCAGCCACTTTACATCCTGTGCATTTGGCCCCGGTATTGGTACGGCCCCCCTCACAGCTCAATGGTTGAAAGCCCAGTTAAAGGAATGCGTTTGTGCAGTACTGTTAGATGCCGACGCTTTGAATATTATTTCATCAGAACCAGGGATATTACAAAAGTTGCCGCATGGTTCTGTAATCACACCACATCCTAAAGAATTTGAAAGGTTGTTTGGAAAAGCCCCCAACAGTATGGAACGGCTTAAAACAGCAATCCATTGGGCAGCAG
>JBPOHG010000200.1:0-21480 GCA_052035835.1 Bacteroidota bacterium
GGAGTTTAAGCATGCAATTTACGAAATAGCAGGTAAGCTTTTTGGTAAATCAGGCATTATCCTGCCTTACTTTAAATGACCAGGTAAAATTAAATTCTGCAACGATGTCACCATACTCATTCTTTCCTACAGAACGGGCGGTAACAGATACAGCTTTGCCTGAGGCCATTGCTTCTTTTACTGCATTTTGGATGAGTAATCCATCTTCACAGGTAAAAGTGGTTAATCCGGTGGCTTTTTTAATGAAAAGTGCTTCCGATTTTACAATGAGCATGCTTGTAGGAGGTTGCTGCCGGTAGATCTGTGCCATGGCCAACAGGCCGGTGGCCATTTCAGCAGCCATTCCCAGGCACGCAAAATAAGTGCTTTTAAAGGGGTTGGTAGAGAACCATTTGTAAGGGACCGTTACCACGGCTTTGCTCTCATCTGCATACTTCACCCTTACGCCGCTGAAAAATGCACTGGGCAGTTTTTTCAGGAGAAATAGCCTGTATTTAAAAGGGTGCTGAACGAGTTCGAGAAATTGTTGTGCTGCTGTCATGTAATTGTGTTTGTGTCGCAGATTGCTGTGCAATATACATCCTGAAACTATCTCTCTTTATCAATAATTTCAAAAGTGCGGCTCAGGCTGAACCCGTCTGCGTCGGTAATAGTAAGGGTATGTTTACCGGGGGCTGGAGCAATGGCAATCTGGTGGCTGTTTTGTGTTACAGCGATGAAAGCCTGGTCGATACTCCAGAATATTTTTGCATCCCGGTTGCGGTGAGTAGCCGTAAAAATTGATTTGCCCCTTTCTCCATTGATTTCTACGGGTACATAAATGCGGTTCCCCTGCTGTGGGTAAATGATGTCTATTGGTGGGGATGTGTTATGATCGGTACAACCAGGTTTAAATGCCGGTAACATCGCATAATCATGGTTGTGTTGTTTGTAATAATATTCCATTGCAGGCGGTAAAATAAACCAGCTTTTATGGATCATGGCGGAAGGTACTTCGCATCCTGCGTTTACCTGCCATTGTGCAGATGCGTCGAGGTGAATCATTTTATGATACGGGCAAAGGGGGGAGCGATTGGCAAGGGCCGGCATAAACAATGTGTCTGTTTCGGCACAATCCAACCCAGCCCTGTACCCGCTTTTGCGGCAAACCGGAACATAAGTGAAATTGTAAGTAGGTTTTTTGAACCAACTAACGGATGGCAATAGACGAAAAATATCAAACATGGCGGGGGCTGCGGTTTGAATCCCAATGAGCCCCGGCCTTCCTTCTCCATCGGTGTTCCCTGCCCAAACAGCCACAACATATTTTGGGGTAACACCGATCGCCCATCCATCGCGGAACCCAAAACTGGTGCCGGTTTTCCAGGCTATTTTCTGTGAAGATTGAAATTGTTGCCAAAGCCCTTCTTCGCCGGGGCGCATGACTTCTTCCATTGCCTGGAAAGTGAAGTAAATGGAAGTTGCATCCATCGGAAAATTGTAACGGGCTTTTACTGCAGGCGAAGAACCGGTATAAGTGGGCGGGTGAAGGTCGTTGAAATCCGGGATGCCCTTGTTCTTTTCCTGGTGATTGAGTATCCTCGCCATCGATGCGTACAGTCCGGCCAGTTCCCACATTTTTATTTCGCAGCCTCCGAGTATGAGGCTGAGGCCATAAAAATCTGCAGGGTTGTTGAGTGTGTGGATGCCCCCTTTCTGTAGCAGTTCATAAAAGCGCTGGTATTTGTACTGTTGTAACAGTTTTACTGCAGGGATATTGAGGCTTCGGGATAGTGCCCGGGAAGCAGGAACAGCCCCGTCGTAACCAAGGTCGAAATTTTGTGGGGCGTAACCGCCAATATCGGTTGGTATATCCGGAACAAGCGCATGGGGCAGGATCATACCATCATGCAACATGGCTGCATAGAGGAGGGGTTTTAGTGCACTTCCTGGGCTCCTGGGTGCCATGATCACATCTACATCACTTTCAAGTTCGGCATTGCCTGGTTGATAAATATTCCCGGCATAAGCAAGGGTGTTGCCCGATTCCACTTCAAGAACCAATGCACACATATTATTGATGCCATTTCCTTTCAGTACCTGCTGATGTTGTTGTACAATATTGCTAACAGCAATTTGCAGGTCCCTGTTAATGGTTGTTTGCATACGGGCCACCCCGTGCTGTTTGCTTTCTTTCTTAAAACGTTGCAATAAATGGGGGGCCAGTTGCGGAAGCGGGATAGGGTTAAGCGGCAGTTCTTCCATTTGAGAAAGCCTGCCATCTTCTTTTGACAACTTTCCATTTTCTACCAACTTATTGAGCAGGCGGTTTCGTTTTTGCAGCAATATTTCCCTGTTCTTTCCCGGGTGTACAAGGGCTGGTGCATTGGGTAAAACAGCAAGGGTGGCCATTTCGGCCCAACTGAGTTTGTCGGCACTTCTTCCAAAATACCTCCAGGCTGCTGCTTCAAGCCCCACTACATTGCTGCCGAAAGGGGCATTGGATGCATAGTAGGCTAAAATTTCTTCTTTGGAATACGACATTTCCAGGCGGATTGCCAGCAGCGATTCTTTCATTTTATTCCAAATGCTGCGGTTGTTGTTCTTTTGTGCCAGCCGTATGACCTGCATGGTGAGGGTGCTGCCGCCTTGTACCGTTTCGCCCTGCCTGGTATTGCGCCATGCGGCCCTCGCTATCGCAATGGCGTCTATGCCGGGGTGGTCGAAAAAGCGTTTATCCTCAAACGTGGTAATGCAATCCCTGAATTTCTGTGGTACTTTATCCTGGTGTGGGAAACGCCATTGCCCGTCTGCTGCAATGGTAGCCCCCAACAACCCGCCATTGGAATCTTCGATCACATAACTCAACGGTGCTTTGAATAACCGGCCGGGCAAAGCAATCCAAAAGCATATACCGGCTGCGAGTAATATCACAAGCAGCCATTTCTTTGTACGGGACAAAGCACCCAATCGGTTAAATATGTTCCTTGTTGCCGGGAGCACAATAGAAAGGCCTCCCGCAAGTGAGCGGGAGGCATGATATGTTTTACTTTATGACTTCAACCCATCTTCCTGCTGAAGATGCCTGAATGCTATTGTCGTACATAGCCTGGCAGTTCGTAGCTGGAAGATAATACCGCCCCTGGTAAGTGGCGTTTAGCTGGATGTAGTAGGTATGTGTTTGGTTTTCGCTGATATCGAAATAGGTATACACCCGGTCGTCCCTGATATCCTGGTAAGTTGAATAAGAGGATTTAAAAGCACCTTCGCCATCCATCATACGGGCATTTAAAATTTCCCAGCCCGAAGGGAAAACCTGCGAAAGCGCCATCTGCGTGTATGCGCCACGTTTACCTGTATTTTTCACAACAACTTTTGCAATAAAATCGGTTCCCTGTGGCAGGCTTGAAATATCTACCGGGTTGCCATTTTGAGAGATATAAGAAATATTCATTGCCAGTGTAGCGGGGTTATTGATGGGCTTGCTGCTATCACCTGTGAGTGGCTGTCCCCTGGTAATCAGCTTTACATAAATCGTATTGCTGCCCCTATTGGTAATGCGCACGGCTGTATTGCCATTTTTCATAGATACAGGAAGCTGGCGGAGGAAGCTGGCAGCATTGATATCTGTTTTAGTCCCTGCAATCGTTGTAGTGGCGATGATCTTTTCCCCGGATTTGTTTTTGCCGCAGAATTTGGCGATAGCAATGAGGGAATAGGCAGTCGTTTGAGTACTATACCAACTGTCTTCCGATAACCTTGATGCAATGGTAGTTACAAGTTGCATGGCTTTGTCTCGTTTACCCATTATTGTTAGTGTCTCTAATGCCATGGCCTGGTCGCGGAGTTCTGAGCCGAATGTTAACCCTGGCTTTAACCTTGGCTGAAACCCTAACGGCAGCCCGCTGATAAGATCAAGGGCGGTATTGTCTTGCCCGGCGAGTTTATAAGCTGCCGCCAGCCTCCATTTGGCTTCGGGAGATAAATATTTAAATTCCTTCAGCCTGTTCATAGCGCCCAGTTCTGGTGACTTTGCCAATGCCAGTGTAAACAGGCGGTATGCCTGGGAAAGGTCGCTACCGTAGAAATTGGTAGTGGTAGGAACCCAGCCATTGGCTTTGCCACGCTGGTAATTTTTCCATTGTTGCATCATGTAGTCACTTACGAAATAGCCATTGTTTACTGCTTCTACCAGGAAATGGCCTGCGTAGTTAGATCCCCATTCATCTGTTTCGCTTAAGCCGGGCCAGTAACTAAAGCCCCCATCGGGCCTCTGGAATAATTGTAATTTGGCAATACCCGCTTTTACATTTTTATTAATCTCTGCTTTTTGAAAATCACTTAGGTCGGTAAGCTGTTCTAACACGAGTTGTGGGAATATTGCAGAGGTGGTTTGTTCGATGCAGCCATGCGGATATTCAATCAGGTAGCCCAGCCTTTTTTGGAGGTTCATGGAAGGGATAGACGAAATTTCAACTGAACCGGTACTCTGCGACGCAATACCAATGGGGTTGGCCACAACATCCCATTCCTGGCCAGGTGCCAACATTACCTGTTGGATATTGCTGATGACCGGATTGGGGTTGCGGATATCAATATCTGTTTCATCAGCAGCCTTATCGCTGCCGGATGAAGCCGCTACTTTAATTTTTCCAATGCCGGTTTGATTGGTTACCCTCACATCAAAGTAAGCCATTTGTTCTCCGGGTTTGCTAAAACTCAGGGTTTGGGTTGAGCCTCCGGTGAGTTCAATCAAAGGATTGGGAGCAATGTTCACCTGCACGTTTTTTACATGGTCTTCCATGGCAAAAACGGTTACAGGTAATTTGAAAGATTCGCCTGGTGAAAGTACCCTTGGCAAGGTGGTTAACAGCATCAACGGTTTTTTAACTGGGGTTACCTTATCGGCAAAGCCATAACTTCCTTTGTGGGCAGCCACAACCATTGTTTTTACAGCGCCAATGTATGCTGGCATTGTAAACCGCTGTGTTTGTTTTTGCCCGGCATTTAAATGAAACGGCCCCATGTATTTCACGACCGGTTTAAAGCGGTTGGCCGTTTTTTGTTTTGATGCGCCTGCATCTGCATCCCCTCCAATAGTGAGGATCCTTTCCAGGTCTCCGCCCCATGCACCAATCACCTGGTCGAAGAGGTCGAAACTTTTTACACCCAATGCTTCTCTTGCATAAAATGCAGCATGGGGGTCGGGCGTTTTAAAACGGGTGAGGTCGAGCAGCCCTTCGTCAACTACAGCAATGCAGTAGGTCATTTCTTTTCCCTGTTGCTCACTCACAGTAATGGATACTTCCTGTTCGGGTTTTAAAGAAGCTGGCATATTGATCAGTGGCTTCAGCACGGTATTTTTATCTTCTATCAACAACGGTATAGACCCATACATCCGGATGGGAAGGTCATTCACGGTTTGTGCATGTGGTTGCAACAGGCTAACGGTGGCGTATATGTTTGGTGCCATGCCAGCTTCCGCTTTGAAGGAAACGTTCGTTTGCCCGGCTGCTGTTTCTTTCCAGAATGAGCGGATGACCCTGCTGCCGTTTTCGAGGCTCACCAGCAAACGGCCTCCCTTTGAACTGGGTATGTTAAGGTTGATTTCATCCCCTACATTGTATTTTTCCTTATTGCTGGAAAATGAAAGCATGGATGCTGCTGACTGGTCTTCCATCCCCGACCTGCTTTGCCATCCTGGTTCATCTATATAAAATACAGAGCCGGTCGTGTGCCCGCTTTTAGGGTCTTTAACGAGGATTAGGTAACGCCCCCAATCGGTAGAAGCTGTATTGAAACTCCACTGGCCGCGGCCATTCGTTACCGTTATGATTTCCTTGCGTAAGAGTTTATTATATTGGTCCTGGGTGAAATTGCTGAGGTTGTCGCTGCCTTCATCCCACCACCAACGCCATTGGATGCGGTAGAATTGCACTTCCAGTTCCTGGTTGCCGGGGAGCAGGGCTCCCTGTTTGTCTACATTCACTATCTGCACCGAATGGTTTTTTCCCGCGATCAGGTAATCAAATGGCTTTTCCCCTTCGGGCATTTTGATCCCTGCATAACTATTGAATGGGCTGTAAGGCACCGTCATATTATCTATGCTGAATGACCCGCCGGGTTCAAATACTTTTACCAGCAGGTTGGCACTGAGCATGCCGGGGGCTGTGCCGTCTATTTCAAATCCCGGCTTAATTGCAGCGTTGCCCGCTTCATCGAGTGTGCCTTCGTACAATACTTTTGACTGAGTAGAGAAATCTGCCGTTGGGTTATCGAAATCAAATCCTGCAAATTTTTGGAATACTGTTTTTCTTGAATACAGGGAGGCGTCTATTTTAGCTTTGAGGTTTTTACCCGGTGTGCCAAACAGCCACATGGCATTGAGAGAGCCGGTATTGGCATCCCCATTGCTCAGTAACGGTTCTTTTCCAAAATCGAGATTAATTTTTAAGCGGTTAGGCATGACCGTTTCTACCTTGATTCTTTTTTCAAAAACTGCGCCGCCTGCTTTGATGCGTGCCAGCCAGTTACCGGTTGGTGCCGCAGGTTCGGTCGCTGTTTTGAAAACATAAAACCCATCACTGGCATTGGATTGTACAGCCTGCCGGTACAACTGCCCCTGCGGGGTGAATAATTTGAATTCAACCGGAAGTTCTTTGGGCATATGGCCGGCTTTGTCTTCGAGTATGCAATTGATATACATACTGTCGCCCGGCCTCCATACACCTCTTTCCCCGAATATAAATCCTTTGATGCCATTTTTTATTTCTTCCCCGGCCACATCAAAACGCCCCAATGCCAATGAGCTTCCATCATCTAATTTCAGGTACCCACGTTCGGTTCCTTTTTTGGCAATCAGCAGGTAGGGTTTCGATTTTAAAGGGATTTCTGCAAAACCTTCTTTACCGCTCGTGCCTTTTCCGATAACCTGCAATTGGTAATCGAGAATGTCCAGTTCTACGCCATTCATTGGTTCGGTGGTTAAGATGCTGCTTACAGCTATGGAAAGGTCATTCGTGCCACCACGCTTTGCCGTTAGTCCGATATTGCTGGCCAGGATATTCCTGGTTGCCCAACGTTCTTTGTTATAATAAGATTTGCTGGCCGGGTCGTCCCTTCTTTCCCAGTTGTAGCCAAAAGGGTAGTACGAATCGTAACGGTCCCAGAACTCATCGTCGCTGTCTTTTCCGTTTCCGCTGTAGCTTTCGTATTCATCTGAATACCCTTCCTCTTCATCGGATGGATTGCTGGCAGTAGTATCTGCCGCTGTTTTACTAAACAGTGAATACTCGGGCCTGAATCCAATGGTAACCCTGTAAATGGCCCCGGGTTCTGTTTTCAGGAATTTATCTATATCAAGGGAAAATCTTTGTTTGCGGTGAAGGTCGAGCGCCTTGTCGTCATCGAGCCGCAATGTTTTTTGAACCACAGGTTTTGCTACCCTACGCAATTCTGAATTTCCACCGAGATCATTTTCCTGCAGGAATTGCGGTACATTGTTTTCAAAAATTTTAATGATGCTGATATCTACTGCGCTCAGGTTTACTGCGTCGAAGGGGAGAACGAGTTTACCAGAACTCGGAAGGATATTCCCCCTGCCGAGGATTTTCACTGATGGCATCCTGTTTTCAAAAACGATGTTGGCAGCGAAGCCATTTTGAAGGGGGGCTCCCCAGGTATTGCGGATACCCGCATTCACATGTACGGTAAAATTCCCATCCAGTTTGTTGCCGGCAAATAATTTCACCTCACTGCCATTGATGGTAAAGGAAAGGTCTGATTGATTGCTCACTGTAATCAATCCCGTAAGGTCCTGGCCAACTTCTATGGGGTCGCTGAATTGTACGGAAGCATATTGCTGGGCATCGTTCATTGCCATTACCTGGAGGACTTTAAAATCGCCCTGTGCCGGAACTGCCAGTTTTGTTTCCCCTTTATTGATAACTTTCAACGGCGCTCCATCCCAAGATATCAGCAAAGGGGTTTCGGCGGTGCTTCTTTCAATATCGTTGATGGTATAACTATGGGTACGGTTGTTGTTCCCATGCTGCCATACCGGCTTGAATTTTTTGCTGTTCTGCGTTACCGTTAGTAATTGTTCTACAACGGCGGCGTCTTCACTGTCGGCAGTAGTGAGTTCCCCGTTGAGGAACATTTTATTTTTTTGCCCTGCACTTCTAAGCCCGGTATGTTCTACTTTAAATGCAGGCTTGATGGTTTGGATATTAAACCTGAAATGATCAAATTTCGCCGGGACTTTGGTTGCTTTTCCCAGGTTGAAATTTACCTCATACAATTGATCGGGCGCTAAGGGTTTGGCGGGTTTAAATTCAATAGTCCTGGCATCGAGCCACACGGCGGTGCCTTTAACCGAAGGGGTTAGTTCGAAAAAATCTTCTTTTACAGGCTGGCCAACCGTGTGTGTGGTGCCTGCATCGGCCGACAACTGCACACGGATAGCGCTTGTTTTTGAAATCATCCCTGTGGTATAAGCTTCAATGTATTTGGCAAATGCCGGATCTACATCAAGCCATTTTACATTTTTTGAACAGGAGAAAAAAAGAAGACTGAAAATGAAAAGAAAAGAAAAAAGGGTTGTTTTGCTGTTCCTGCGGAACGAATGACCGGAGTCCATAATAGTTTGGTTTTAACGGCAGAAATTTGCCTGCATAAATGTTGAAAGAAAATCTGAATCCAGCAAACTGATTTTCTACAAGTTTGTTAAAACCTTCTTTTATTTTGTACAGCCATTCAAATGCATCAACCGGTGCCCTCTATTAAAATACCTGGTTTTTCAGCAGGTCTTCCATTGTTTCCCTGCTACGGATGAGACTGGCTTTTCCATCTTTTACCAATACTTCGGCTGGCCGCAGGCGGGAATTGAAATTAGATGACATCTCAAACCCATAAGCACCCGCATTGTACATGGCGAGCAAATCGCCCTCACGTACTTCGCTGATAGTGCGGTCCCAGGCAAATGTGTCGGTTTCACAAATATTTCCCACTACTGTATAAATGCGTGGCGTACCTGTTGGGTTGGAAATATTCTCAATATGATGGTAAGCGTCATACATCATTGGCCTGATGAGGTGATTGAAACCACTGTTCACGCCTATAAAAACAGTGGCAGGAGTTTGTTTAATCACATTGGCTTTTACAATAAAGTAACCAGCCTGGCTTACCAGGTATTTCCCCGGTTCGAACCACACTTCAGGAGTACGCCCGGTTTCTTTTTCATAACTGGCAAAAGCTTCTGCGAGTTTTTCACCCAGGGCTTGTACATCTGTTTCTTTATCATCGGGCTTGTACGACACTTTAAAACCGCTGCCCAGGTCAATGTATCGCAGGTTGGGAAAGTGTTCGGCCATTTCAAACATCACTTCCAGCCCCATCAGGAACACATGGATGTCTTTGATTTCGCTGCCGGTGTGCATATGTACGCCTTCCACCGACAAACGGGTGGTTTTTACAATCCTTTCTATATGCCGCATCTGGTGGATGGAAATTCCAAACTTACTATCGATATGGCCGGTGGAAATTTTAAAATTACCGCCTGCCATAATATGTGGGTTCAGCCGGATGCAAACCGGGTAACTGTCCCCAAAACTATTTCCAAATTGTTCGAGCAGGGAAATATTGTCGATGTTGATGTGTACCCCCAGGCCTTTGGCTTCCAAAAGCTCATTGAAGTCGACACAATTGGGCGTAAACAAAATGTCCTGAGGGCGAAACCCTGCCATGAGGCCGAGCTTCACTTCATGAATGCTCACGCAATCGAGATGGGCGCCAATGCTATGCAGGTGTTTCAGTACGGCAATATTGGTAAGTGCTTTGCAGGCATAAAAAATCCTGGCCCTGCAGGGCGCCAATGCTTTGGTAAGCTTTTCGTACTGACTGGTCATTTTTTCTGCGTGATAAATATAAAGCGGGGTACCAAATTCCTGTGCGATAGTGCTGAGTTGTTCGGCTTGAAGAGAGTGGGTCATAATGGGCAGCTAAGTTTGTCAATAAAAAAAAGGCATTCGAAAATGCCTTTATGATATAATCTTTATTTTATTCATCAGGCTTCCTGTTCGTCTGGTTTATTTTCAGCAACGAGTTCAACTTCCGCCAATGCCATGGCTTCTTCTTTAACAGGGATGCCTGCGGGAAGTTCCTGGTTATTGTTTAGAAGTTCGGTGGGCTGGTTGGAGCCGCTCTCATCTGTGTCTGAAAATGATGAATCGGGGTTGATGACTGTTGCTTTTACAAGTTCTTCCATCAGTACTTCACTGATTTTGGGGAGTTCATCGGCACTGTTGATGCCAAAATAATCCATAAAGGATTTGGAAGTAGCATAAATCAGGGGTTTCCCTACTGCATCTTCGTTGCGACCCGAAATGATAATAAGGTCTTTTTCGAGCAGTTTTTGAACGGCATAATCGCAGTTTACCCCTCTGATAGATTCGATTTCGCTTTTGGTAATGGGTTGTTTATAAGCGATGATCGCGAGGGTTTCAAGTGCCGCAGAAGACAGCCTTTTAAGGAATTTATCACCATTGAGCAGGGCCACAGTTTTGTGGAAATCGGCCTTGGTTAAAAATTGCCATCCGCCACCGCTTTGCCTGAGTTCGAATGCATAGAATTCGGAAGTATATTTTTCCCTGATGCCTTCAATGGCTGCTTCCACCTGGTCCTGGCTGGCCCGGTCTTCGATAAAGCCTAAGGCATTGTTAATCAACTCTGTAAGTTCTGTAGAACTCAGGGGTTTGTCGCTCGCAAAAATCAGCGCTTCAATATGAGGGATGATTTGAGATATTTCCATGGTTATTATAATATCGGGTTACGATGAGCAATTACTCATCTGCCAACTGCGAATTAAGCAAATTTCGGGGAAGTTACTCCGGATTGTTATTCACATTTAACAGCCCGATAACTGAAGCGCTCTGTAGCCTACAGAAAGGGATTAGCCTTGCAGAGCGGCGGCACCACTCACGATCTCTGTAAGTTCGGTGGTAATGGCAGCCTGCCTTGCCCTGTTGTAGCTGATCTTAAGTGATTTCAGCAATTCATTGGCATTGTCGCTGGCCTTATCCATGGCAGTCATCCGGGCGCCATGTTCGCTGGCATTTGCATCCAATACAGCTTTGTATAACTGGGTATTGAGGATTTTAGGCATGAGTTCTGCGATCAGCACTGCCTGGTTGGGTTCAAAGATGAAATCGGCTTTTTTCTTGCTTCCGGTATCGGCTACTTTCTGAACCGGCAAGAATGGTTCGGCTATGAAAACCTGTGAAGCTGCATTCTTGAACTCGCTATATACCACATCTACAGAATCATATTCCTTTGCAGCAAAAGCTTCCATGGCATATTTGGCGGCAGCCTGTACACGGTCGAAGCTTAAGTCGGCAAAAATGTCCCAGTATTTATCTACCACTTTAAACCCGTTCTTGTTGAAATGCTCATATCCCTTCTTTCCGATGGGCAATACATATACATTTCCTTTGCTGTGTTGGGTAGGGTACTTGTCTTTTATCGTTTGTTTTGCCAGTTTGATAAGGTTGCTGTTATAACCGCCGCAAAGCCCGCGGTCGCTGGTTACTACTATCACCAGGGCTTTTTCTACCGGGCGTTCAACCGCCAGGTCCATGGCAACGTCGCCTTCACTGCTGCTCACGATATTGCTGAGCATTTCCTGGAGTTTTTTGGCATATGGGCGCATTTGAGTGATGGCATCCTGTGCACGGCGCAGTTTGGCTGCACTCACCATTTTCATGGCTTTGGTGATTTGCTGGGTGCTTTGTACACTTTTGATCCGGTTCCTGACTTCTTTTAATGCGCCGCTCATATGCTTATTTTTGAGCCGCAAAGGTAGGGCAAAGAGCGAATAATTCAAACCGGGTTATCCATATTTTGTACAACCTGCCTGTTTTGGCATGCCTGGTGATGGCCGTAGCGTTTTTATGACAGTCCATTTCGGGTGAAAATCAGCGAATATTTAACAGGATAACAGGGGAAAAGGCCAAACTTCCATTACCTTTGCGCACTGTCAATTTGGCTAGCAGGGGCTCCATAGCACTGTATTTGTCACAGAAATGCACAGTCACGAATCATTTACATCATTATCTATCCATAAGCGGACATCATGTTAGGAATTATCTCAAAAATTTTCGGCGGGAACAAGAGTGAAAAGGACGTAAAGAAAATTTCACCACAGGTGGAGCAGGTGAACAGGTTTTTTGCCGAATATAAGTCGATCAGCAACGACGAACTGCGTAACAAAACCCAGGATTTCAGGGCACGCATCCAGGCGCACCTGCAAAACATTAATCAGCAGATTGAAGTAAAAAATAAGGAAGCCGAAGAACTGCCTGCGGAAGATATCAACGGCCGGGATGCGATTTACAAAGAAGTAGACGAGCTTAAAAAGCAACGCGACCAGCAGATAGAAGAAGTATTACAGCAAATCCTTCCCGAAGCATTTGCCGTGGTAAAAGAAACCGGCCGCCGCTTTAAGGAAAATGAATTCCTCGAAAGCAAGGCCACCGATTTAGACAGGGAACTGGCTGCTGCCCGAAAAGATTACATAACAATAGAAGGCGACCGCTGTACATTCCGTAATTCATGGACTGCAGCAGGGAATATTGTTTCCTGGAACATGGTGCACTACGATGTACAGTTAATTGGTGGCGCCGTGCTGCATTCGGGAAAGATTGCCGAAATGGCTACCGGTGAAGGTAAAACGCTGGTGAGTACCCTGCCTGCTTACCTCAACGCACTTGCAGCTGAAGGCGTACACATTGTTACCGTGAATGATTACCTGGCTCGAAGGGATAGTGAATGGAACGGCCCCATCTTTGAGTGGCTGGGCCTGCGGGTAGATTGTATCGATAAACACGAACCCAACAGTGATGCCCGCCGCAAAGCGTACAATGCCGACATTACTTATGGTACCAACAATGAATTTGGTTTTGATTACCTCCGTGATAACATGGTCCACCGCCCCGATGAAATGGTGCAACGCAAACATCATTTTGCAATGGTGGATGAAGTAGATAGTGTATTGATCGACGATGCACGTACACCGCTTATCATCAGCGGCCCTATTGGCCGTTCGGATGATTCCCAGCAATTCTTCGACCTCAAACCAAGAATTGAAAAACTGGTAGAAGCGCAACGCAAAGCTGTTAACCAGTTTTTGATTGAAGCAAAAAAGAAAATTGCGGAAGGGAATGACGACCCCAAAGATGGCGGGCTGGCATTGATGCGTGCTTTCAGGGGATTGCCTAAAAACGGCGCACTCATTAAATTTTTGAGCGAACCCGGTATGCGGGTGAAATTGCAGAAAAGCGAAAACTATTACCTCGCCGATCAGCAAAAAGAAATGCCAAAAGTTGATAAAGAATTATTCTTCGCTATTGATGAAAAAAATAACCAGGTAGAACTCACCGAAAGTGGCCTCTCCCTCATTACCCGAAGTGGCGAAGACCCCGAGTTCTTTGTACTTCCGGATATTGCTACGAAATTATCTGATATTGAAAAAACAGATCTTACAGCAGAAGAAAAGCTGCAGCGCAAAGAAAACCTGCTCAATGATTATTCTTTAAAAGCAGAAAGGATCCATACCATTCAACAATTGCTGAAAGCATATACATTGTTTGATAAAGATGTTGAATATGTTGTGATGGATGGCGCTGTGAAAATCGTTGATGAACAAACCGGCCGTATCCTCGATGGAAGGAGGTATTCGGATGGCTTGCACCAGGCACTGGAAGCAAAGGAAAATGTAAAAATTGAAGCTGCTACTCAAACATACGCCACCGTTACCCTCCAGAATTATTTCAGGATGTACCATAAACTGGCTGGTATGACCGGTACGGCCGAAACAGAAGCAGCAGAGTTGTGGAGTATTTATAAACTGGATGTGGTGACCATTCCTACCAATGTGAAAGCGATCCGCAAAGACGAACAGGATAAAGTGTATAAGACCAAGCGGGAGAAATATAAAGCAGTCATCGATGAAATAGAAAACCTGCGTGCTGCCGGAAGGCCATCGCTGGTGGGTACCACTTCTGTGGAAGTGAGTGAATTGCTCAGCAGGATGCTCAAACAAAAAAATATCCCGCACAATGTACTCAATGCAAAGCAACACTCAAAAGAAGCGCAGGTGGTAGCAGAAGCAGGGCTTGCAGGCGCCGTTACGATCGCTACGAATATGGCTGGCCGTGGTACGGATATTAAACTGGGCCCGGGTGTGAAGGAAGCAGGCGGTTTGGCCATCCTGGGTACCGAAAGGCATGAGAGCCGCCGTGTAGACAGGCAGTTAAGGGGCCGTGCAGGCAGGCAGGGCGACCCAGGTACTTCCAACTTCTTTGTATCACTCGAAGATGACCTGATGCGCATGTTCGGCAGTGAGAGAATTGCCAGCCTTATGGACAGGATGGGGTATAAGGAAGGGGAAGTGATTCAGCACAGCATGATCACGAAGAGTATCGAACGTGCTCAGAAAAAAGTAGAGGAAAACAATTTTGGCATACGTAAACGCCTACTCGAATACGACGATGTGATGAACAAGCAGCGGAACGTAGTGTATGGCAGAAGGAACCATGCTTTGTTTGGAGAAAGGCTGGCCCTCGATCTTGATAATGCTTTTTATGCAGTGGCAGAAGGGTTGGTACTGGCATCGAAGGGAACGGGCAACTACGAGGATTTTAAACTGGGGGCGATCATGAACTTCGGTATTGATACCACTATTACTGCCGATGAATTGGATAAGCAGCCCGAAGCTACGGTGATTGATAAACTATACAATGAAGCCATCACACACTACCAGGCCAAGCGCAAAACGATCACCGAACAAACAATGCCTATTATCCGCAACATCCGCACAGAGCAGGGAAACCATATTGTGAATGTGGCGGTGCCATTTACCGATGGAAGAAAAGGGATTCAGGCGATTGCCAATCTTGATAAATATTTTGAAACAGAAGGCAGGGAACTGATGAATGCCCTCGAACGAAATATTACACTTGCCATCATTGATGATGCATGGAAAGAACATCTGCGTGCCATGGATGATTTGCGCCATAGTGTTCAAACGGCAGGGTATGAACAAAAAGACCCGCTGGTGATTTATAAGATTGAAGCATTTGAAGCATTCAAGCAAATGAATGACCAGGTGAACAAAGATATCGTAGGCTTCTTGTGCCATGCAGGAATCCCGATGGAACAAACCAATGCCGGCCAGATCAGGGAAGGAAGGGAACAGAAAACCGACATGAGCAAAATGAACGTGAACAAAGAAGAGATTGATGCTGCCGGTGATGACTATGCTGCCAATGAGAAAGATTATTATGATCCTTCGGGCCCGGTGAAACAAGAACCCGTACGGGTAGAACCAAAGATCGGCCGCAACGACCCTTGCCCTTGCGGAAGCGGGAAGAAGTTTAAGCAATGCCACGGAAGGGAAAACTAATAGGATCGTTCAAATGAAGCACCAGCCTTTTATATATAACCTCACAGCCCCTGGATGTAGCCTTGGCAATGTTACCGAAGCTTGTGAAAAAGCGGTGGCAGAAAACTATAGCGGCGTTTGTGTATTGCCGTTACTTGTCCCTGCCTGCAAAGAAAAATTGGTGGCAACAGGGCTTGAAATTTCGGCAGCCATTGGCTTTCCTACCGGCCATTCGGTGATTGAAGCGAAGCTTGCAGAAACTGTATTGGCGATGGTGGATGGTGCCGATGAAATTTGTTTGCACATCAATATACTGGCATTAAAAAACCTCGACTGGCAATATTTAGCAAAGGAACTAAACACGATACAGCCTGTTGTGCAGGCAAAACAGAAAAAACTGGTGATCGTACTTGATATCAGTTATTTAACCAATGAAGAACTTATTCAGTGCTGCGATTTATATGGGGCGGCTGCTGTAAATGCTTTTCAGCTCGGTACTGGTTTTAATGGCGCTGTTGCAAATTTGGAAACTATAAAAACAGTAAGGACCCATCTGGCAGATGCGGTTGCTATCAGGGCTGCCATTCCTTGCCCAGGCTTACATAACAGCAAAGAATTTTTAGACGCCGGCGCCAATGGGTTCATTCCGGCCTTGCCCATGTTACATGTTAAACAATTGCATACCGAGCCATCAGGAATGATTTTTGAGCAATCTTAATTGAATCAGCAATAATGAAACAAATTATACTTATCGGCGCACTTTTTTTATGGGGGTTTTCTGCTTCTGCGCAGGAATCCACCAGGGACACAGTCATTCACAACGGCATATCGGTGGTGAAAGATGAAAGGGTAGACCTGCTGGGTAAAAAAATGGCTGAATACAATGAAAGCCTGTCAGATAAAATCCAGATGGTAAAAGGGTACCGGTTGATGTTGCTCAGTACGGCCGACAGGGCTCAGGCCATGCAATTGAGATCGAACCTCCTGCAACAATATCCCGACCAGAAAGTATACATGGTTTTTGTTACCCCTTATATTAAGATCAAGTTTGGGAATTTTACCGATAAATCGGAAGCAGAAAAAATGCGTAAGCAATTGGCTAAATCTAAAATTGTGCCCGGGAATATTTACCTGCTTCCTGAAATGATAGAACTCCGCCCAGATAAATCAGCTGCATCTGAAGAATAAACAACGAAATACATTTGTGTAAAGAGTTTCATTCGTGGAACTCTTTTTTATTTTTAATACCTTTCCATTATAATTTGATACATGTTACAAAAGATAAAACAGCTTGCTGCATCCTATGCCAATGATTTTATTGCAGTAAGGCATCATTTGCACAGCAACCCCGAACTGAGTTTTGAAGAGTTTCAAACATCAGCTTATGTACAATCCCGCTTACGGGAATGGGGTATTGATGTAGAAGTGAAATCGGATACGGGTGTAGTTGGGCTTATAAAAGGGAAGCATGCGGATAAGAGGATCATTGCCCTACGTGCAGATATGGATGCCTTGCCCATTGTAGAAGAAAACGATGTGGCATATAAATCTACCAGGCCGGGTATCATGCATGCCTGTGGCCATGATGTACATACAACCTGTTTGCTGGGGGCTGCTAAAATCCTTTCCGAAACTAAAGACGAATGGGAAGGCACGATCAAACTGATCTTTCAGCCCGGGGAAGAACGCAATCCCGGAGGCGCCAGCTTATTGATCAGGGAAGGGGTGCTGGAAAATCCTCGTCCGCAAAAAATCTTCGCCCTGCATGTGCACCCCGGCTTAGAAGTGGGTGAGTTTAGTTTTCGTGGTGGCAAGGCAATGGCCAGTGCCGATGAAATATATATAACGGTGAAGAGTAAAGGCGGGCATGCGGCAGCACCACAATTCACAGCCGATACCATCCTGGTTGCATCGCAGCTCATTGTAAGCCTTCAGCAAATCATCAGCAGGAACAACAATCCTTTCAACCCATCTGTTTTGTCAATCACTTCTTTCCAGGGTGGGAATACCACCAATGTGATCCCGTCTGAAGTAAAATTAATGGGAACATTCAGGGCGATGAATGAAGATTGGCGTTTTAAAGCACACGAACTGATCATTAAACAAACCAGGGAACTGGTAGCTGCCATGGGGGCCGAAGCAGACATTCGTATAGATGTTGGATACCCCTTTGTGTACAATGACCCCGAATTGTCGGCCGCTGCCATGGAACTTGCAAAAGAATTTGCGGGCCAGGGCCAGGTAACAGAAACGGAATTGCGTATGGGGGCCGAAGATTTTGCATTTTATTCCCATGTGATTCCTGCCTGTTTTTTTCGCCTGGGGGCAGGAAACAAATCCAAAGGGATCACCAGCAATGTGCATACGCCAACTTTCAATATAGATGAAGCTGCCATTGAACAGGGGATGGGCATGATGGCATGGTTAGCGGTAAGGGGTTAAGCCCGGGTATTATTCATTATCTTTAAAACAAAAGTTCCTGTATGAAAATTTCTTTTCATGGTGCAGCACGTACCGTAACCGGCTCAAAACACCTCATCAGCCTTTCGAATGGTAAAAAGATACTGCTCGATTGCGGCATGTTTCAGGGAATGGGCCCGGAGACCAGTGAATTAAACAGTGAATTTGGTTTTGATCCTGCATCAGTTACTTACCTGATCCTCTCCCATGCACATATAGATCATTGCGGCTTGATCCCCAAGCTGATCAAAGACGGGTATAACGGTAAAGTATATGCTACGCCGGCCACTAAAGACCTCGCCAGGGTTTTGATGGAAGATTCGGCAGGTATTCAGGAAAGCGATATCAAATTTGTAAATAAGAAGCGTGCATTGATGGGCCTTCCCTACCTGAAGCCATTGTATACAACCGAAGATGCTTTGATTGCAGCAGACGCTTTTGTAGACGTGGATTACGGAAAGTGGTTCAGGATAGACGAAGACATTGAGTTTTGTTATACCGATGCGGGGCATATCATTGGAAGCGCTGCAGTTCACCTTCGCATCAAAGAGAACGGAAAGCAGGTACGCATTACGTTTAGTGGCGATGTGGGGCGTTACCGGGATATCATATTAAAATCACCTGCAGCATTCAGCCAGGCAGATTATATCATACTCGAATCTACTTATGGCAACAGCCTTCACGATGAACACCATCCCTCCACCGATGTGCTGCTTCAATGGATACAACATACCTGTATCAGTAAAAAAGGGAAACTCATCATTCCGGCTTTCAGTGTGGGCCGCACGCAGGAAGTGTTGTATGCACTCAATCAGCTCGAACTGGAGAACAGGTTGCCTGATCTGCAATATTTTGTAGATAGCCCGCTCAGCACCAAAGCCACACAGATCATTAAAAGTTACCCGCAGTATTTCAATAACAGGATACAGAAGATACTGATGAGCGACAGTGACCCGTTTGGTTTCAAAGGGCTGAAATTTACGAAGTCGGTAGATGAGTCAAAAATGCTCAATTATTATAAAGGCCCCTGCGTGATTATTTCGGCCAGTGGCATGGCAGAAGCGGGCCGTATCAAACACCATATCAGCAATAATATTGAAAGCAGCCGCAATACCATTTTGATGACGGGTTATTGCGAACCCAACTCGTTGGGCGGACGCTTGATGCGTAAACCCAAAGAGGTAAATATTTTTGGCCAGCCGCATGAAGTGAATGCTGAAATTGCTGAAATGAGAAGCATGAGTGCCCACGGGGATTATGATGACCTCTGCCAGTTCCTCGCCTGCCAGGACCCGCGGCAGGTAAGCAAATTATTTTTGGTGCATGGGGAATACGATGTGCAGGCCGATTTTAAACAGCGGCTGATGAGAAAAGGTTTTAAAGATGTTGAAGTGCCCGAGCGGCATGAAGAGATAGGGCTGGGGCTGTAGAAAAAATAAATGAAGTAAATTAGTAGTTGTTATGGAAGCCTATGGTAAAATATTACTGATTGCTATGCCGGTTTTCCTGCTGCTGGTACTTTTTGAAAAATGGTATGGTTGGAGGAAAGGGCAGGATACGGTTCGCAATATGGATATGATCAGTAGCCTCAGCAGTGGTATTACCAATGTTACCAAAGATGTGCTGGGATTGAGCATCATCATTTATTCTTATGACTGGATGGTGAACCATTGGGCGCTGGTACAGGTTAAAAATAATGTTCTCACGTATGTGATCGCATTTATTGTTTTGGATTTTGCAGGGTATTGGGTACACCGCATCGCCCATGAATATAATTTTTTCTGGAACAATCATATCATACACCATAGCAGTGAAGAATTCAACCTGGCCTGTGCACTCCGCCAAAGTATTTCTTCGATAGTAAAGATTTTTGCTATTTTTTTATTGCCGGCTGCATTGCTCGGCGTTCCGGGTGAAGTGATTGCCATCGTTGCCCCATTGCATTTGTTTGCACAGTTCTGGTACCATACCCGCCATATTAAACGAATGGGTTTGCTCGAAAAAATTATAGTTACGCCTTCGCACCACCGGGTACACCATGCCATCAATAAAGAATACCTGGATAAAAACTATGGCCAGATTTTTATTTTCTGGGATAAGTGGTTTGGCACCTATCAAGAAGAAATGCCTGATGTACCGGCTGTGTATGGTATCACGAGGCCTGTTCGTACCTGGAACCCCATCAAGATTAATTTCATGCACCTCTGGCTGCTGATCAAAGATGCCTGGCATGCAAAGCAATGGAAAGATAAATGCAGGATTTGGCTGATGCCCACCGGCTGGCGCCCGGCCGATGTGGAAGCAGCATACCCGGTGTACAAAATAGAAGACGTGTACCATTTCGATAAGTATGATGAACATGGGTCGAAATGGCTTTCGCTGTGGTCCTGGGTGCAATTGGTATTGCTCTTGTTATTCATCAGCTACCTGTTTGGAAATATTGCTGACATAGGCTCACCAAACATGTTTGTATATGGCGGGTTTATATTTATATATGTATATGCTTTTACAGACCTGATGGATAAAAACAAGTTTGCACCGGTTTGGGAGTTTATGAAAATGGCAACCGGACTTACCATTTTATATGTTGATCCATCCTGGTTTGGGGCAGGGGCATATGTTTCCTGGATACATTACCCCCTGGCATTTTACTTCGTTCTATCTTTTGGGATTTCCTGCTGGTTTACTTATATGCATTTTTCGCAAAGACAACAGTTGGCTAAATCAACTTCCTGATGTATTTCCCGGCTTTTTGTTATTTATTGATGTGAAGTTCCAGTAACGGTATTGTATAATCGATCCGGTTATTGAGTGCAATGCAAAATATGCATTTTCAATCCTTAAAAGTCTTAAAAAATTCTTCCTCATAACTATTGCCGATAGGAAGCAAGTTGCTTTCCACTTCTACCTGTTTGCCCCGGATGCTTTTGATGCGGTTGAGCGCTACCAGGTAACTTCGATGTATCCGGGCAAATTTGGAGGCGGGTAATTTTTCCTGCATATGCTTCATGGTCATCCTGGCCACAATGGGTTTTTGATTGATGAGGTGGATTTTAACGTAATCATCGAGGCTTTCAATGTAAAGGATATCGCGGATATCTATTTTGATCAGGCGATAATCGGCACGGATATATATAGACGCAGATTCTGTATGGTCTGATTTCTGTTGTTGGAAATTAAAGTAGTCCTCTGCTTTTTTCACCGCCATCTGAAACCGTTCAAACGTAAAAGGTTTCAGCAGGAAATCAACTGCATTGAGGTTGAAACCTTCCACTGCATAATCACTGTATGCTGTTGTAAAGATGACCAGGCTTTCCTGTTTGATACTTTTAAGGAGTTCTATTCCTGTAATGGATGGCATATTGATATCGAGGAACAAAACATCTACCGGGTATTTGTTAATATGCTTTAAAGCATCATTGGGCTTATTAAATGTTTTTTCCAGTTGTATGCCCTCTATCCTGCTGCAAAATATTTCAATGATTTGCAGCGCCGGTATTTCATCGTCTATTGCAATGGCCTTGATCATTGTAGTTGTATGTTAAGCGGAACGGTATATTTTTTTTCTTGATCTGCGATTTGGACTCTGTGTTTACACGGGTCAT
>JBPOHG010000148.1:0-6704 GCA_052035835.1 Bacteroidota bacterium
ATATAGGATATGTTTATTATCGGGATAAAAATAAGCGCAGGTAGTACGGCCGGTGCCGGTACTCACCAATTTAGGGTTAAAGGTTTCTCCTTCATTCTCCGGGATTTTTCCCAGCCATATCTGGTCGCAGGGAATGCCTTCTTTCACATTCGTTTTCTGGTACACCAGGTATTTGCCATCGTAACTGAAATACGCTTCTGCATTGTCGCCACCAAAAGTTAGCTGCCGCACATTTTTAAAATGCTGCTCACCTTCAAAATGAATGGTATCAGCATATTCTACAGCACTTGTAGATGCAGGATGAATTCCAATAAGGGTAACCAAAAAACCGATCGGTAAAATGATACTAAGACAGGTTTTCATTTTTTGAATAATTTGGCGCAAAGTTAACCCAGATTCACTGGTTATTTGTCAGAAATTTGTAAGTATGATCCATGTGATACAGTAAATTTGCCTGCTATGCAAAAAATCAATGGAGCGCTCCTATTTGTTGTTATTACAATGCTGTTTTCCTGCAAACAGGGGGAAAACAAAAATTCAAGTAACCCGGTTGAGAGCAATGTATCGCAGGAAGCCCTGTTGCAAAAATCTGTAGCAGCGTTCCCCGATTCCATTTTATTGAGGGAGAACCTGGTGCAGTATTACCGGGACAATGGCCATTACGAGATGGCATTAAAGGAAATCAATGAAGGGATCAACAGGGATAGTACAACTGCCCGTTTGTGGGATATCAAAGCCATCCTACACTTTGAAGATGGCGACACTGTTTCATCTATTCATGCTTTTGAAAAAGCACTTGAAATAACGCCTTACCCACCCGATATGATTTCCCTGGGAACATTGTATGCCCAAACCAGCAACAACAAAGCATTGTCGCTGGCAGATACCCTGTTGCGTTATCACAAAGAAGATGCAGAGAAGCAGGCCTTGTTCATCAAAGGGCTTTATTATTCATTTACAAAAACATACCAAACCGCCATTGAATATTTTGACCGCTGCCTGTCGATTGATTTTAATTATATGGATGCATACCGGGAAAAAGCAATTGCATTGTATGAATTGGGAAAATATGATGAAGGGCTAACAGTGCTCAACCGGGCAGTGACCCTCCAGAATAATTTTGATGAAGGTTATTATTACAAAGGGCGTTTCCTCGAAAAATTAAAAAGGTTGCCGGAAGCAATTGAAGCGTATCAAATGGCACTGATGTACTCCCCGGATTATACTGAAGCAAGAGATGCGTTGGCAAGGCTGGGTGTGAAAAGTTAGATATACAGAATCCCTTATCTTGCAAAAAAAACAGCCATGGCACTCATCGCCCCATCCCTGCTCTCCGCAAACTTTCTGCAGCTTGAAAAAGATTGCCAGATGCTCAATGAAAGCCAAGCCGATTGGTTTCATTTGGATGTAATGGATGGAAGGTTTGTTCCCAATATCAGCTTTGGACCAATGATCGTTGAGTTCATACGTACATCAACTACAAAATATTGCGATGTACACCTGATGATTGAAGAGCCGGAAAAATATGCCGAAGCATTTAAAAAAGCAGGAGCGGATAACCTTACCGTTCATTTTGAAGCATGCAAGCACCTGCATAGAAATATTCAACAGATAAAAAACCTCGGGATGCATGCCGGGGTGGCCATCAACCCGCATACACCGGTTGAATTCTTAAAAGACATTCTCAGGGACATAGATTTGGTGTGCCTGATGAGTGTAAACCCGGGGTTTGGAGGTCAATCATTTATACCTCATACCATCAACAAAATAAAACAACTAAAAGAAATGATCAACGAACAGTTGTTGAATGTAAAGATTGAAATAGATGGCGGTGTAACACTCGACAATGCAAAGTCTATCATAGATGCAGGAGCCGATGTTTTGGTGGCTGGTAATACGGTATTTAAGTCGGCCGACCCCTCCGCCACGATCACTGCATTAAAGAATATATAAAGCTTATTCCATTTTCTTTTCCATTTGGCGTAATACTGCCAGGTTTTGTTTCAGCCAGTTTTTTTCTCCTTTCGGCCATTGGTATTTATGGCTAAGCAATTCATCTGCCATTGCATAAGCCTGCATGGCCTGTTCCTTGTCGTAAAAGCAATTCAGCCAAAGATCGCTGAGTTCCTCTTTTTTATAAAGGTAAATGCCACCGGCATACCATTTATAACAGTATGGCATACCAGTAAAATAAACCTCATTGCTGCCGGCATTTACTTCCTGTTCGTAAAAAAGTACAAAGAAATGAATACCATCTTTTAACCGCTGCCTGATCTGGGCTGTATTCTCGGGTTTATCGGGCTTGGTCCGCCAACCCAGGTTTTGCGGATGGAAGGGGTCTTCGGTAATATTTTTGTGGCTATACGCCACCCCTTTAAATGTAGTGCGCAGGATCGTCTTATCTTCTTGTTTGGCAATGACCAACCGGTTGGGAGCCAGTTGTGCGACCAGCATTTTTTCCTTTTTCCCATTGGAATATTTGATATCGATGGCATATGGCTTTAGTTGATCGTCTAATTCCCATGTTCCCGTTTGCACATAGCCCCGGGGCTGTTTAACCATGCTGCCATCATTGAAAAATGAATAACTTCTTACCGGCAGGTCCTGCAGCGATGCATCGTTTTCACCTGAGAGAAACTCAAGGTCATCTTTGTTTACCCAATGCTGACAAAGGATATCTTTCATATTATCAGAAAGCGCCAGGTTCACTAACCTGCCGCCGCCAAATACTGTTTCTTCTGCCGGAATGGATTGTACAACCACTTCATCGGGGCCGCCTTTTTCCTGCTTTGCCTTATGATGACAGGCCGAGCACTGTATCAGGCCTATCAGCAGCACCGGTAAAATATATTTCTTTATCATAACCCTACAACTTTTAAGGTTGGATAAGTTAGCTAAATTGCTGCTGAAGTAGAAAAATATTTATCTTCAGCCAATGAGATTATTCATTGCTTTTTTCCTTACACTCATTGCAACGATTGCCCATGCACAAAACAAAGCGGCTACTATTCAGGGGCGCATTGTTGACGAAAATGAAAAAGCAGTGGCAGGCGTATCTGTCACCATCCTCGGAAAAAACAGTGGCATATTATCGAGCGATAGCGGCACCTTTAGAATTCAAGTGGCTGCAGGCAAACCACTGGCGCTTACGTTTAGCCATACGGGCTTCCTGCCTGTTCAGAAAAATTTTTTCCTCAGTGAAGGAGAAACCGAAACGATCACTATTCGTTTGGTAAGATCGGGTAAAACACTACAAGCAGTGATCATGAGTGACGACAGGGACAGGAAAGAAAACAGCCTGATCAAAATCAACCCAAAAAACGCAGTTACATTGCCAAGTGCCACAGGCGGTGTGGAAGCCATCATCAAAACACTGGTGGGCAGCAACAATGAACTTACCTCTCAATATTCGGTTAGAGGCGGCAACTATGACGAAAACCTTGTTTACATCAACGACTTTGAAGTGTACAGGCCGTACCTGGTAAGCAATGGCCAGCAGGAAGGGTTGAGTTTTATCAATCCTGAAATGGTACGCAACGTGAATTTTTATACCGGCGGTTTCCAGGCAAAATACGGGGATAAAATGAGCAGCGTCCTTGATATTCAATATAAAAAACCAACAACATTTGGCGGCAGCATGTATGCGAGCCTGTTAGAACAGGGTGTTCAGCTTGAAGGCACTGCTGCAAAAGGAAAATTGGGTTTCCTTGTTGCCGGAAGAAATAAAAGCAACCGCAATTTACTCAGCAACCAGCCTACCCAGGGTTCCTATATTCCAGCAGCTTCTGATGTGCAGGGATTCATAGGCTACAAATGGAATGACAAGTGGCAGGTAGATGTGCTGGGCATCTTATCCGTATCAAAATTCAGTTACTTCCCCGAATCCGTTAAAAAAACATCTGCCGTTTTTTCCCCTTTCTTTACATCCAGCCTTGGGCTTGATACCTATTTTGAGGGGCAGGAAAAAGACAGCTATACCACCAGTATGCTGGGAGCCACCCTGTCCTATTCCCCGGTTAAGAAAATTAAAATGAAGTGGATGATCAGCCGTTTCAAAGATGTGGAAAAAGAGAATTTCGATATTAGCGGGGCTTACCTGTTTGGGGAGCGTGATTTTGATAACAGCAGCAGCACATTTGGAGAGATCATCAATCCGTTGGGTTCGGGTTTTTACCAGCAATATGCCCGCAACGAACTAAATATAGAAGTATGGAATGCCACCTGGAAAGGAAGCGTAGAAACCAGCAACCATTTTTTTCAATGGGGTAACAGCATCGAACAAACGAAAATATCCGACGTATTGAAACAATTCGAATACCAGGACTCAGCCGGCTATTCTTTGCCGTACAACCCTTCTTCTTTACAATTATTCAATGTTCTTAACAGTGCTGCAGATCTAAACATTCAAAAGTTCAGTGGTTATGTACAGGACAACATCCGGATCAGCAGCCAAAAAGCTGATATGACCATTCAGGGCGGTGTACGGTATAATTATAACACCCTCAATAAAGAGTGGCTCTTTTCGCCGAGGATACAGGCGAGTTGGAAACCGAAATGGAAGACAGATATTGTTTTCAGGGTTGCTGCCGGATCTTACCAGCAACCACCTTTTTACAGGGAATTGAGAAAATATGACGGCACATTGAATACAGGCGTAAAAGCACAAAAAAGCCTGCAGTTTGTTGCAGGCACAGATGTTCAGTTTAAAGCCTGGCAACAGCGACCATTCAGGCTGAGTGCCGAAGCCTACTTCAAATCTATGAAAGATGTGATCCCGTATGATATCGACAACGTAAAAATAAAATATGCCGGCACCAACAACGCGAAAGCATATGCGACCGGTGTGGAGCTACGTTTATTTGGGGAGCTTGTTGAAGGAGCCGAAAGCTGGCTGAGCATTGGTTTGATGCGCACCAGGGAAAACCTTGAGGGCGACCATTATTATGATTATAAAAATGCGGCAGGGGAAATTATCACGGGTAGTTCTGCCGACCAGGTGGCTGTTGACAGTGTGAAAAATGACATAGGCTTTTTGCGAAGGCCCAGCGACCGTTTGATCACTGTTGGATTGTTCCTCCAGGATTACCTGGCAACGAATAAAAATTTTAAAGTACACCTCAACATGTTATATGGCAGCAATATGCCGTATAATATCCCTAATAGTAGCCGTTACCGAAATGCACTCATCGTAGACCCTTATATCAGGATAGACATTGGGTTCAGTGCTTTGTTGCTGGGTGAAAAATATGCAAGGAGAAGCCAAAGCCCTTTCAGGAAATTTGAAAACATTTGGGCAAGTTTTGAAGTATTCAACCTCATCAACAGGGCCAACACCATTTCCTATCAGTTAATCAAAGATTTTGCAAACAACACCTACGCGATACCGAATAAATTAACTCCAAGGCTGTTGAACTTTAAATTACTGGCCCGTTTTTAACCACTGTACATTTAACAAAATACCCATACTAAACCTGTCGCCTGTACGTTGTGTATACATCTAGTCCTGGCAATTTTGCAATAACCGGTAAAACAGATTGTTTCGTTAATATTTTCTGACCAGATTTATTTTAACTTTTTCCACCGTATTTAAAAATTGTGAATAAGTAAATTCGTATAGTATCAATTACAATGAATTAAATTTGGTTGTAACCACCACAAACAATTTTCATTTTACCAACCTGCCTTTTTTGAAAAACAACCTGGCAGTTAAAACTGAAAAGCATTGACAGACACTATCATCAACCTTGAAACCGTAAATCCTATTGAATTTTTCGGAGTAAACAATGGCAAGCTCGACATCCTCAAAAAGAAATTCCCTCTCTTAAAAATCTTAAGCCGCGGAACGCAAATCAAACTCAGCGGTGCACCGGAGCAGATTGAAGAAGCAAAAGAAAAAATAGACCTGCTGATTCAATACCTCGAACGCAATGGGCACATGAGTGAAAATTACCTGGAGCAGATCCTTGGTGGTGATGATGAGAAGGTAGTAGACAACTTCATGGACCGCAATCCGAACGATGTGCTGGTATTTGGCCCAAATGGAAAAACTGTAAGGGCACGTACCTCTAATCAAAAGATGCTCGTGCAGGCCTGTGATAAAAACGATATTGTATTTGCCATTGGCCCTGCCGGTACCGGTAAAACCTATACAGCTGTAGCCCTTGCCGTACGTGCATTGAAAAACAAAGTGGTGAAAAAGATCATTCTCACCCGCCCTGCTGTTGAAGCAGGTGAAAGCCTTGGGTTCCTTCCCGGCGACCTAAAAGAAAAAATTGATCCATACCTGCGCCCATTGTACGATGCACTGGACGATATGATTCCCGCAGATAAACTGGGATATTATATGAGCACCCGTACCATCGAAATTGCACCGTTGGCGTATATGCGTGGCCGTACGCTCGACAATGCATTCATTATCCTGGATGAAGCACAGAACACCAATGACCTCCAGATCAAAATGTTCCTTACCCGTATCGGGCCTAATGCGAAAGCAATCATCACTGGTGACCCAACGCAGATCGACCTGCCCAAAAACCAGCAAAGCGGGCTTTTTAAAGCCACCCGTGTATTAAAAAACATTGATGGCATCGCACATATCGAATTAGATGAAGAAGATGTGGTAAGGCACCGACTGGTGAAATCTATCATCAAAGCGTACAATAAGGATGATGAAAGGATCATGAAAGACAAGGAAAATAAAGAAC
>JBPOHG010000250.1:0-2484 GCA_052035835.1 Bacteroidota bacterium
CTTTTGCCAGAACGGTATCTACGGTTGAAGGCTTAACAGATCCACCGGCTTTCATGTGCAGGAATTGCCTTCCACTGCCGTCGCTGCGGAGTATACTGTCTTTTACACCTGTTTCATCCTGGCTGGGTTCGAGCAATACAGCCCCGGCACCATCGCCGAAAATAATACAAGTGGCCCGGTCGCCGTAATCGATAATGCTGCTCATTTTATCAACCCCCACTACCACTACTTTTTTATAACGGCCGCTTTCTACCATCGAAGCCCCAAGCGTAAGTGCATATAGGAAACCTGAGCAGGCAGCTCCCACATCAAATCCAAATGCATTGGAAGCACCCGCTTTATCACAAATTATATTGGCGGTTGCAGGAAAAACCATGTCGGGGGTAACCGTTGCGCAAATCAGGCATTCAATCTCATCGGCACCAATTTTTCGTTTTTTTAACAATTCTTTTACGGCTTCTACGGCCATGTCGCTGCTGCCCAATCCTTCCCCTTTCAGGATTCTTCTTTCTTCTATACCTGTGCGGCTCCTGATCCATTCATCATTGGTATCTACCATTGTTTCCAGTACTTTATTGGTTAACCTGAACTCGGGAACATATCCGCCCACTGTTGTTATAGCAGCCACAATTTTTTGCATAAATGGATTTATTTTGGTTGATCGTGCCGGTAAAATTAAAGGAAATTTATATGTACTTGATTTTAACGCGTTGCCTGACAAAATAATCCTTATTTTCGCTACTGACTGATCAGGAATTTATGTACGCATATCTGCAGGGGAAATTTACTTATAAGAGTCCGGCCCAGGTTTACTTAGATGTTAATGGAATCGGCTTTGAAGTAAATATCAGCCTGCATACTTATTCGGCCATCCAGTCTTTACATGAAGGCAGGTTGTTTACCCACCTCCAGGTAAAAGAAGATGGCCATGTACTTTTCGGGTTCCATGATAAGGAAGAAAAGGATATTTTCCTTTTGTTGGTAAGTGTTTCGGGTGTTGGGGCAGCAACTGCACGCATGATGTTGTCTTCCCTGAAGCCAGAGGAAATTAGTGTAGCGATTATTTCGGGCAACAGTGCTTTGCTGGAACGGGTAAAAGGGATTGGGAAGAAAACAGCAGAACGGCTGGTACTCGAATTAAAGGATAAAGTAAATAAACAAGCCGCTACCGGCGGAATTCCGGTGACACAGGGCAATAGAATGGAGTTGGATGCGTTAACAGCTTTAACTGCACTCGGAATTTCAAGGAACCAGGCCGAACAAGCAGTGCAAAAGGTACTGCGCAACGAACCTGGTATATCGCTCTTAGAAGAAATAATAAAAAAAGCTTTGAAGGCCATTTGAGAAAAATCTACCTTAACTGATTCATTGAATGTCGCTTATAAGAAATTCCATTCTCACACTTTCGAGGTATTGTGTTGGTACGGCAGTGTTTTTTCTCAGCAATGTGTTTTCGGCTTCTGCCGGTAACCGTGGTTTCATTGCTGAAAATGTACAGGATACCGGAACAAATCCGGTGGGAGCCCAGTTGCCATATCCCCTGAATGATCGCCGCGGTGATAACCTTTCTACCAATTCTTACAACAGTTTCGATAATTTTCGCCCTTCCAACCAACGGGATTCAGTCGTTTATGACCCCGAATCAAAAAGGTATATCCTTTACGAGAAGATCGGAAACCGATTTTACCGTACACCGGTTAGTTATAGTTTCAATGAATATTGGGCACTAAGAAACCGACAAGCTGAGATTGATTATTTCCAAAGCAGGGCCAATACTACCAGCCTGCTCAACAGGGGTAAATTTGTAAAGCCCCGGCTTTCACTCACCGATAATTTGTTCAACCGACTTTTTGGTAACGGAAAAATTGAAATTACCCCACAGGGAAATGTGGATATCACGGCCGGGTACCAGGGACAGCAGATCGACAATCCTACTTTACCAGAAAGGGCAAGGAAGAATGGTGGACTAGACTTTCAAATGAATGCCCAACTGAATGTAAATGCAAGTATTGGGGATAAACTGAAATTTCCGATCAATTATAATACGTTAGCCAATTTTGATTTGGATAACCAGCTGAAGTTGGATTATACAGGTAAAGACGATGAAATCCTCAAACGTTTTGAGGCTGGAAACGTTACCTTCCCTGCACGTGGTACGCTGATACCTGGCGCTCAGCAATTGTTTGGTTTGAAAACACAATTGCAGTTTGGAAAACTTTTTGTTACGACAGTGCTCGCTAACCAGAAATCGCAACGTCAAAGTGTAAACCTTCAGGGTGGAACCGCATCAACTCCTTTTGAAATAAAGGCGGATGAGTACGAAGAAAATCGCCACTTCCTGGCCGCCCAGTATTTTAAAAATAAGTACATCAGCGTAATGTCGAACCTCCAGGCCATCACCGCACCGGTACAAATTCTGCGGATGGAAGTTTTGGTAACCAACCGCAATGGTACTACAACGGATACCCGTGAGATCGTAGGTTT
>JBPOHG010000095.1:0-3558 GCA_052035835.1 Bacteroidota bacterium
CACATTGTTATTCCGCATATCGAACAGCAACTCGGTATTGAGCATTTTGAAGACGAATTAAAAGTAAAATTTGGGAAATACGAATTGTTATACCATAAGATCATGTATTATGCCGAAGAAGCCAAGAAGGAATTGTCGGCAGGCGTAGATACAGTGATTGAGTTCAGGGAAGAGATGGATGGCAAAGAACATGAGTTTTATATTCCGGTGCCTACAAACGCCGTGTTTGAATTGTTCAACCCGATTATTGATGAAACCATTCAACTTTTAAACCGGGTATTGGTAAACAATTCGCTCGAAACAAAAGATATCCGGGAAATCATCTTAGTTGGAGGAAGTACGTTATTGCCCCATGTAAGAAACAGGCTGGCAGAAAAAACCGATATAGAGATTAACTGTTCTATAGATCCTACCAATTCCATTGCTGTAGGGGCAGCGTATTATGCAGCCAATAAGTATTATGAACCAACCGATCCCGAGCAACCGGCTGCAGAAGTTGCCGCAGCTATTCTTTCGGCAGTGGATTTTACACCGGAAGCAGATATCACGGTGCAGGTATCCTATAACAGGTCTTCGAGAGACCATGAAGAAGTATTGCTGTTATCCGTTCAGGGCAATTTTGACAATAAGTTTTACAGGATCATCCGCAGTGATGGGGGATTCGATTCGGGGATCATTCGCCTTCGTGCTAAAATAACCGAGTTCCTTCCTTTGATATCTTCAGCCACCAACCTGTTTAGCATTCATTTTTTTGATGCAGACAAAAATGAAATCAAAAGCCTGCAACGGGAAGCAAGCATTGCACAGGGGATTTATAACATCAATGGGCAACCGCTTCCACATGATATATGTTTAGAAGTAGATGATGTGGAGAATTTTCAAACAAAACTCGAAGTCATATTCGAGCGCAATAGCCTGCTCCCGCAAAAGCGTACAGTTTATCGTGAAATTTCAAAGACGATCCGCAAGGGTTCTGAGGATAAGATCGTCGTTAATATCCTCGAAGGTGATGGTGGATCCAGGCCTTCATCAAACCTAACGATAGGATGTATTGAAATAACCGGGAAGCAATTACAAACCGATCTCATTAAAGGTTCCGATATAGAAGTTCAGCTGCATATAGACGAATCAAGGATTTTACACACGGCTGTTTTCCTGGTGATGACGCAACAGGAGTTTAAGAATGTGTTTTCTATGTCTGAAAAAGTAGTGCATATCGACCGTTTACGGGAACAATACCTTCAACTCGAACGTGAATTATCTGATACTGCCCGTTCATTCCAGGAAGACGGCAGCACAGTTTGGGAAATTCAAACGATGGCTTTCCTGGAAGAATTGCAAACTGTAAAGGAAAGATTGTTTAAACTTAAGGAGAAAGACCGATCTGATGACCGTTATGTGATTGCAGAAAAGATTTCCCGGATATCCAGGGAGGCAGATAAACTGGGGGGCAATGAGCGTATTTCGATGTTGTTGGAAAATTACCTTAACATCAAAGAATCTGTTTATGATGCAGTAACAGCGGCCGATTTCGAAAAGGATAAATTGTTGAAGCGATATCAAAAAATAGAACAATCGGAGCCGGCATTCATGCGAACTAAGAATGTATCTGTAATTGAAAATAAAATTGAACAGTTGAATGACCTTTGGTGGAGTGCGTTGAGCAATACCAATAGTTTCCTTATATCTAAATTTATCGAATACAAAAGTTATGAGCCGGCCGATTTTAAAGATTACCGTGCTGCCTGTTCCATCATGAAAATGGCAGATAGCAGCCTGGAACAGGAGCGCTTTGCTGAGTTCCGCACACATGTATACAGTATATCTGCATTGCTGAATGTAGTTCAGAACGATTTTAATAAAGACTTTAAAGGCACGGGCATTGGCTAAACAACAATATCAATCTATCATACGCTTGCTGGAGCACCTGGGCGTTGATACGTATGCGCCCATTCAATTGTCGAGATTGAAAAAGCAACTTACTGCCGAATTTGATTATTCGCCAGATGGATTTATTGTGGTAAATGAACACAATTATACACGTCATTTTGTATTTGAGGAAATTGAACACCCGCAGTTCGAGGAACGGCTTGTGTACCATCGAAGCATATGGTTAAGTGCCGCTATCCTTCAATTTCTTGAGAAGAATCAATATGATCCTGCAGCATTCAAGGATCAACTGAAAAAATTCGAGGGCGACCCTGCATTTGATGTATTCTTCTCTCCCTATTTTTCCGTTTCATTTGCATACCTCATGCGCAATCTTTTACTTGAACACCGGTTTGAGGAATGTTGCCAGTTACTGGTATTTGATGAATTTATTATAGGGGAGGATAGGGAAGATGCGTATAAACCACTGCGGTTATTCCTTGATGAAAACCTGCGGCTTTTCAGGAACCTCAATAAAGAGAATTATGCCAGTTTCAGGGATAAGTTGCTGCATTGGACAAAACCAAACTGGTCGGATATGATCAATATGTTGCCCGATGATATGTTTGAATACCGGGAACAAATTGCATTTCACCTTGTGAACCTAACGGTATACATTCAACGAAGTTTCAAAAAAGATTGCAAACTCATCAGCTATGAATTGTCGAAAGTAAGGGAATTATCTACCGAGCTGCATGACACTATTCAAAGCAACCATCGTATTTATACCAACCAATCGGTAGGTACAAACAATGGTGGCTGGGGCAATTGGGGATGGATCATATGGGTGGTATTAATCCTCCTGCGCATCCTGAGTGGTGGCTGTTAGAGATATGATATGATGTTATCTGCTCCTGCGAAGATCGGGGAAAGGCGCAGTTGGCATCAAAGGGCCGTCTTCACCAGCAGCTGCTGCGCTTAATTCAACCGTGCCTACTTCACCTTTTTCTTTTCCAAACTTAAAAATCAACCGCTCAGGCGCAATCCCTTCCCGGTCGATCAAATACCTGTTAATGACCACATTTACCCTGTCCCAACTCAGTTGTACGGCTTCATCCCCCTTGCCCGAAACCCCAGTAACCACCAGTTTACAAGCAGGATGCTGGCGCAAAAGTGCCGCAACATTTGCCAGGGAAGATTTGGTTTCATCTGTGAGCCGCAACGATGTTTCATTGAACTTTATAAGTGGTAATTTACCAAGTTGTTGAGCACAGTCATCCTGGCAAAAAGCGAAGGGTATAAATGATATTACTGCAAGGATACTTAGGCCTAGTTTTTTCATAAAATGAGTTTGATTAAATATAGGAAGAATAGTTAAGAATTAAAAGTACGCGGCTAAAATCGGCTGCATGATCATTCAATGGCTATACAGTTGTTACTGATTGTTTTTAATGTGAGTTTCTTCGCTGAAAGGAATAATGATTGTCATTAAATATTTTGAATGAGATGCAAACTAAACCTGCATTGGTAAAAGCGATGTTTCTATACTGATTTTCATAAGCTCAAGTTTTGATTTTGAAAAAATCCCCCATTCTGGGTATTGTTTTTATAAAAAATATGATTTACTTTAGTTTCAGAATTAACTCTCCATACTATTTCCTGTTTGCTGTAACAGCAAATACTTTTCTC